>CAKSWM010000001.1 GCA_934511545.1 uncultured Oscillospiraceae bacterium
CGCGTTCGGAGATGTCGGGCGGCATTTTGCAGTAATACTCGACCGGCTCGAGCGTCTCCGGGTCGCGGTAAAGTCCGATATGTCCGACCTTTGCGGAGGGGATGAGCTGAAGCATGCCGTCCACCATGCCAAGTCCGGCGCGGAGGATGGGCACGACCGCGAGCTTCTTGCCTGACAGGCGCTTCACCGTCGCCTTTGCTACAGGGGTCTGGATCTCGACCTCCTCCACAGGGAGGTCACGCGTTGCCTCATAGCACATGAGCATTGCGATTTCGGAGACAAGCTCGCGGAACTCCTTGACGCCGGTGTTTTCGTCGCGGAGTATGGACAGCTTATGCAGTATAAGCGGATGATCAAACACATGAACGGTACTCATATATCTTTTTCTCCTTCATTCATTCTGGCCTGACGCTCTCTCTCCGCCTGCGACAGGCGCAGATAGACGGGCAAAAGTCCGGCGGCGTCCGCTTCCGGCTTGTCCTGAGCCGCCATGCAGACACCCCATGCGCTCTGCGTCCGTATCGGTTCGGGAGCCAGAGCAGCGTCAAGGCCGCATATTTTCAAGTGATTATAGCACAAACACGCACCGTCTCCAACAACAAATATCGTTTTTCCGCAATTTTTAATATCTTCGGCCAGTTCCTGAAGCGATATCGCCCTGTCGCGGCACAGTCTGACGGGCTTTTCCCCGTCGATCTCGAACAGCGCGTTGTATATCTGGCCGCGCCGCGCGTCCATCGCGCCGCAGATGAGCGCGCCCTGCCCGAAGGCAACGCCGTTCCAGGCCATGGCCTCGAGCGTCGAAACGCCGACGGCGGGCTTTTCGCTGCCCCAGCACAGACCCTTGACCGTGGCAACGCCGATGCGTATGCCCGTGAACGAGCCGGGCCCGTACGACACGGCTATGCGGTCCACCTGAGAGAGCTCCGTCTCCGTGTTGCGGAGCATATCCTCCGCCATCGGCAGCAGCGTGCGGCTGTGGGTCAGTCCGCTGTGCTGAAAATACTGCGCCACCAGTTCGCCGTCGCGCACGAGCGCGGCCGATGCGCTCTTCGCGCTGGCCTCAAATCCAAGCGTCAGCATGGTTCTCCCTCCTCAACGGTTATCTCGCGCGAGTTCTCCCCCGTTTTCCGGAAGATAACGCGCCATTCGCTGCCATCAAAGGCCTCCTCAACGTTTTCGCTCCACTCGACGGCACAGATGCCGTCCCTGGCAAGGTAATCCTCCCAGCCGATGTCGAAAAGCTCGTCGGCCGAGCCGAGGCGGTACATATCAAAATGGAAAAGCTCCGTTTTCCCCGGCTCGGAATACTCGTTCACTATCGTGAAGGTCGGACTGCACACGCGGCAGTCGAGACCCAGTCCCCGAGCCATTCCGCGCACGAGCGCCGTTTTGCCGCTGCCCAGTTCGCCATACATCGCAACAACGCTGCCCGCGGGCAGCCGTCCGGCAAGCTCCTGCCCTATCTTCTCGGTATCCTGTTCGGAATTTGAAAGGTAAACCATCTTCGTCACAGCTCCATATTCGCATAGGCGTTGAGGTCGGACCCCGCCCGCACGCCCGCGAGAAATTCATAATATCCCTGTGCGCCGATCATCGCTCCGTTGTCGCCGCAGAGACGGAGCGGCGGCATATACAGCTTCTTCCCCGCCTTCTGAGCGGCTCGCTCAAAGTCGGCGCGGATGCGCGAGTTTGCCGCAACGCCGCCGGCGACGACCAGCCTGTCATAGCCCAGTTCCTCCGCGGCGGCCATCGCTCGCGGCACGAGCATGTCCGAAACGGCGGCGCAGAACGACGCCGCAAGCGAGGCTCTGTCCAGCTCCTCGCCCTTCTGCTGCGCGTTGTGCGCGATGTTTATGACCGCCGTCTTGAGCCCCGAAAAGCTCATGT
This sequence comes from uncultured Oscillospiraceae bacterium, assembly GCA_934511545.1. Taxonomy (GTDB): domain Bacteria; phylum Bacillota; class Clostridia; order Oscillospirales; family Oscillospiraceae; genus CAKSXP01. The sequence continues at coordinate 1,891 of CAKSWM010000001.1, forward strand.
CATAGGGCGAGCCATCAATATGTACGCGCGGCAGAGCATATTTTTTGTCGTCGCCGCCCTTTGAAAGCTCGTCCACGGGCTTGCCGCCGGGATAGCCTAGCCCCAGCACGCGGGCAGTTTTGTCGAAGCACTCTCCCGCCGCGTCGTCCCGCGTCGCGCCGAGGATGCGCATGTCGGTGTAGCCGCGCACATCCACGATGAGCGTGTTGCCGCCGGATATCGCAAGGCAGAGAAACGGCGGCTCAAGCTCCGGATATGCAAGGTAATTCGCTGCGATATGCCCCCGGATGTGGTGCACCGGAACGAGCGGCACGCCCAGCGTCAGGGCCGCCGCCTTGGCAAAGTTCACCCCGACCAGCACGGCGCCGATAAGCCCCGGCGCATAGCTGACCGCGACGGCATTAATATCCTTTTTGGATACCTTTGCTTCAATTATCGCCCGTTCCGCCAACTGTGATATGACCTCGACATGTGAACGTGAGGCTATCTCCGGCACGACACCGCCGTAAACGGCGTGCAGATCCGCCTGGGAGAATATCTGATCGGTCAGTATTTCGCGCCCGTCGCGCGTCAGCGCAACGGCGGTCTCGTCGCAGGTGGATTCTATCGAAAGTATTATCATTTCAGGAAAGCTCCTTCCTTCAAGATGAGCTTCATCAGTATAGCATCTTCGTTTTCTTTTGAGTAGTAATTTTTCCTCCGCCCGACCGGCAGAAAGCCGAGCTTTTCATAAAGCGCCCGCGCCGCGGTGTTGGACTGCCTGACCTCAAGGTTGATCTCCCCGGCGCCCATTTCCGCGCACCGGGCAATGCCCTCCCGCAGCAGCCGCTCCCCGAGACCGAGACCGCGGTACGGCGGGACCACGCCGATCCGGACGACCTCCGCCTCGTCCAGAACGTGCATCATGCAGATATACCCCCACACGCCGCCCTCCGAAACACCGGCGAGGAAAATATGGTGCTCATCCGGAAGCTGCGAGGCAAACACCTTCTCGTCCCAAAAGTCGTCCTCATGGGCGAAACACCATGTATCCTTTTGAGCTATCTCTGCGAGCATTTGTCTCTCTACAGGCAATATTTCACTTTGCATCATACCAGCTCCCGCCCGAATGCGCCTCCACCGTCAGCGGAACGGAGAAGCTCACGGCGTTCTCCATCTCTTCGATGAGGATGTTTTTGACCAGCTCCGCATCGCCTTCGCCGCACTCGACGATCAGTTCGTCGTGCACCTGCAAAACGAGCTTTGCGTCCGGACATTCGCTGCCCAGCCGCCTGTGGACGTTTATCATCGCAAGCTTTATCACGTCTGCCGCGGTGCCCTGTATTGGCATATTCAGCGCGACGCGCTCGCCGAAGGAACGCAGGTTGAAGTTGGAGGACTTCAGCTCCGGCAGAGGGCGGCGGCGGCCGAACTGCGTCACGGCAAAGCCGTCCTCCCTCGCCTTTTCAACGGCGCGCTTCATATAGTCGCGCACTCCGTGGTATTTTTCAAGGTAGGCGTCGATATAGGCTCTGGCCTCCTGCTGGGGGACCTTTATATCCTGCGCCAGCGAGAACGCGGAAATGCCATAGACGATGCCGAAGTTAACGGCCTTGGCGTGGCTGCGCTGTGTTGGCGTGACCTCGGACAGCGGCACTCCGAAGACCTGCGAGGCCGTGACGGCGTGTATGTCCTCGCCGTGCAGAAAAGCGTTTTTCATTGCCTCGTCCCTCGAGATGTGCGCAAGGATGCGCAGCTCGATCTGGCTGTAGTCGGCGTCAACGAGCACTCTGCCCGCGGGCGCGACGAACATCCGGCGTATCTCGCCGCCGAGCTCGCGGCGGATGGGAATGTTCTGAAGATTCGGCTCCGCCGAGGACAGCCGTCCCGTCGCGGTGACGGTCATCTGGAAACGGGTGTGGACCCTGCCGTCGGGCGCGATGACCTTCAGAAGTCCGTCGGCGTAGGTCGATTTAAGCTTTGCAAGCATACGGTAATCGAGGATCAGTCCGATTATCGGGTGCTTGCCGCGCAGCGCTTCAAGCACGTCCGCGTTGGTGCTCCAGCCGGTCCTTGTCTTTTTCCCGGCGGGCAGCATCAGCTTTTCAAAGAGTATCGCGCCGAGCTGACGCGTGGAGTTGATGTTGAATTCTTCTCCCGCCAGCTCGTATATCGAGAGCGCAAGCTTATCTATCCCCTCCTTCAGGCTGTCGCCGAAGGATGAAAGCTCCTTTTTATCAACAAGGAACCCCGTCCGCTCCATATCCGCCAGCACGCGGCAGAGCGGCAGCTCCATGTCGTGCAGAAGCCTGTCCATGCCCGCTCCGCGCAGCTTTTCCTCAAGTGCTCCGCGCAGGAAAAACACGGCCTCCGCCCCCTGCATCTGTTCGCCGCAGTATCTTGATGAGAGATTTTTAAGCTCATATCCGTTATCAGTTGACTCAAGCAGATAAGCCGCCAAAGCCGTGTCAAAACAGAAGCCCTCTGCGGGAAGCCCCTCGTCCAGAAGGCGGACGATCAGGTCCTTGACATTGTGGGAAACGAGCTTCACCTCTCCGGAAAACAGCCAGGAAAGAAACTCGCGGCTTTCCATCGGCAGAGCGCCTCCGTCGAGCGTGTAAACGCTTTTCCCGTCGCAAAGCTCAAGCTCCTCGGGCCGGCCGGGCGCATATACGGCGATATATTCCGCGCGGGAAACAGCCTCCCTTATCTCATCCGGCAAAGCGGAGCGCCTTTCGCAGGCCTTTCGGGCGGACGCCGGCGCGGCGGGCGCTTCCCCGTCCCGCTCGACGCCCCATTTTTCGATGAACCGCATGAAGCCGAGTCTGGTGAAAATGTCGTATACGGCGGCGCCGTAGCTCTGCTCAAACAGCGCCTTCTGCGGCTCAAAATCGAGCGGAGCATCGGTTTTGATGGTCGCCAGGGCATAGGACATTTTCGCGCTCTCCGCGCCCTCAGCGAGCTTTTTCCGCACTCCGGGCTTTACGTCCAGCGTCTCGAGCCCGGCATATATCTGCTCCAGGCTGCCGAAGCGCCGGATAAGGTCGAGCGCCGTCTTTTCGCCGACGCCGGGCACGCCCGGTATATTGTCCGAGCTGTCGCCCATCAGAGCCTTGAGATCGACCATTTTCGGCGGTTCAAAGCCATATTCCTCCTCAAAGCGCGCCGGGGTATAGTCCGTCGTTTCGGTCTGTCCCATGCGCGTTTTGACGTGTTTCACGGTGACGCGGTCGTTTATGAGCTGGAAGCTGTCCTTATCTCCCGTGACGACGACACAGTCCCAGCCGGTCTCTGCGCACCTGCGGCTGACCGTGCCGATAATGTCGTCGGCCTCATATCCCTCGAGCTCGAGGCGCAGAACCCCCATCGCGTCCAGCACCTCTTTCAGCAGCGGCATCTGAACGGCAAGCTCCTCCGGCATACCCTTGCGCTGAGCCTTGTAGCCGTCGAACCGCCTGTGGCGGAAGGTCGGCGCGGCAAGGTCAAACGCAACGCACAGCGCCTCCGGAGCTTCGTCGCCGAGCAGCCGGTGCAGTATGCTCAGAAATCCGTAGATCCCGTTTGTCGGCGTTCCATCCGGCGCGTTGAGCATCCTTATACCGTAATAGGCGCGGTTGACGATGCTGTTGCCGTCAAGGATCATCAATTTCATAGATCATATATCTCCGTAAACTTTTTCGTCAGATAGTCGGTATAGTACTTCGCGTCGAATTTGCCGCAGACACGCTCAAAAAGCTCCCGCGGGTCGTAAAGGCTGCCATACTTGTGGATGTGCCCGCGCAGCCAGTCGGTTATGGGCGCAAGGTCGCCCTTCTCAAGCGCCGACTTTACATCCACATCTTTTTTCATCACGCTGAGCATCTGCGCGCCGTATGCGTTGCCGAGGGCATAGGACGGGAAATAGCCGATGCTGCCGCCGGCCCAGTGGCTGTCCTGCAAAACTCCGCGGGCGTCGTCCGGCACCTCGACGCCGAGAACCTCCCTGTACATACGGTTCCACTCCGCGGGCAGCTCGGAAACGGAGAGTTCTCCCGAAATGAGTTTTTTCTCCAGTTCGTATCTTATATAGATATGGAGGCAGTAGGTAAGCTCGTCGGACTCCGTCCTTATCAGCGAGGGCTCGCCGATATTGACGGCGCGGAAGAACTCCTTTTCGCCGACTCCGTCAAGCTGTTCGGGGAAGATATCCTTTATTATCGGGAATATGGCGGAGACAAATTCTTCCGACCGGCCGACGATGTTCTCATAAAAGCGGGACTGGCTTTCATGAATGCCCATGGAGGCTCCGCCGGAAACGGCCGTGTACTGATATTCGTCCGCTATGCCGAGCTCGTAAAGCGCGTGTCCGCCCTCGTGGATGACGCTGTACATCGAGGATGCAAGGTCGTTTTCGTAATAGTGCGTCGTGATGCGGACGTCGCGGTTGTTGAAGTTGGTCGTAAACGGGTGTTCGCTTTCGGCAAGGCCGCAGTACTCCCGGTCGATGCCCATGACCTCCATGAGCCTGTCCGCAAGCATCTTCTGTCCCGCCGCGGGATAGAATTTATGCATGAAGGAGTCGTCCGGGCGCGGCTTTGCGGCAACACGCCTGACCAACGGCACTATCGTATCCCGGAGTTCCGCAAAAAAGGCGTCGAGCATCTCCATGTCCACGCCGCGCTCATATTCGTTCAGAAGCGCGTCATAGGGCTTCTTGTCCGGGTCATAGTATCCGGCAAAGCGGCGGTTCGTCTCAACGATCTTCTCAAGATAGGGCGCGAAGGACGCAAAGTCGCTGTTTTTCTTCGCCTTTTCCCAGACGGTCTCGGCTTCGTTGAGCAGGACGGTATATTCAACGTATTCGTCCATGGGGATGCGCCGCAGCTGGTCATAATTGCGTCTTAAAAGCTCCGTCTCGCGGGCCGTCGCCTCGTCGAGCTCCCGCTCATGCCGGCCGAGGAAGTCCAGCAGCCGCTCCATCTCCTCCCCCGCCGTGAGCTTATAGCTCTCTCCGGAGAGTATGCCGAGCGTTCTGCCGCGGCCTTCGTCCGTGCCCTTGGGCGCAACGGTGACCGCGTCGAGATAAATAACGCCCATGGCATGGCCGTAAGCCGCGAGCTTTGCTTCTATTTCCTTTAGCTGTTCAATCGCCTGTTTCAGTTCCATTGTTTTTCACCTTTCCCCGGTCGTCCAGACCGGATAGTAATCGATATTGGCCTTCCTGGCCTGCATATGCTGAAATTTTCTCTCAATACGATACAGTTTGCCGTCCTTTATGAATTTCGCGCCCGTCTGCTTGAAATAGAACGGAACGCCCGCCTCCATACACTGCTCACGCAGGTCAAGTATCCACTCATACCGGCATGGTCTCGCCTCCGGACCGGATTCCCCGCCGGCGGTGACCTGGACGATCTCGTCCGAGAGATAGTCCCGCAGGTCGATATGGGACAAAAGCGGCTCGCAGACGATGTATTTGTGCTTTACCGGGGCATCCAGGAATATCGGCAGACGATAATCCGCCCTGTCCTGATTTTCACAGGTACAGCAGACCTCAACATTGTCCCAGCCGCCGCCCCAGCCCTGCGGTTTGCATATATCAAAACGGTCGATGCGCTTTGTGATGAACAGGAACCGCAGGTCCTGCCGCTGCCGTATCATGTCCCAGGCGTCCAGCCGCCAGGGATCCGCATCCTCGAGCAGAAAATCGGAGGTAAAGCAGGTCCAGACCCGCGCTCCCGGCGGGATCTTGTATTCTCCCTGCCGGTTTCTGCGGATGGGCAGGTCGAAATCCCCGGTCCTGCGCACATCGGAGGCGTCGCGGCCGTAGCGCTCGTCCGTGCGGTATACATAGCAGTTGCGGCAGCCCTCGGAAAGCTTGCGGCAGCCGTGCCACGGGTTCCAGTTCGCCATATCACTTCTCGCCCCTGAGCTTTATCAGCCTGTCGCGCAGAACGGCGGCATATTCGAACTCCAACATCCGCGCGGCTTCCTTCATCTGCTTTTCGAGCTTCTCTATCGCCTGCTTCCGCTCGTGTGCGGTCATGCGGACGCCCTCTTCCTCGCGCAGAGGCTCTTCCGCCTCGCCGGATATCTCGATAAGCGCGCGAACGCTCTTGATTATCGTTTTCGGCGTTATGCCGTTTTTGCGGTTGTATTCCTGCTGCTTGGCGCGGCGGCGCTCGGTCTCGGTTATGGCCGCATCCATGCTCCGGGTAATGGTGTCCGCATACATGATGACCTTGCCGTCCGCGTTTCGCGCCGCGCGGCCTATCGTCTGGATAAGGCTGGTCTCGCTGCGCAGGAATCCCTCCTTGTCGGCGTCGAGTATGGCGACGAGCGATACCTCCGGCAGGTCAAGGCCCTCGCGCAGAAGGTTGATGCCGATGAGCACGTCGAACTCGCCCAGGCGCAGATCGCGTATGATCTCCATGCGCTCGATCGCTCCGATGTCGTGGTGCATATAGCGGCAGCGGATACCGGCGTTGGTCAGATAGTCCGTCAGATCCTCCGCCATGCGCTTGGTGAGCGTCGTGACGAGCGTTCTCTGCCCGTGTTCGACGCGCAGATTGATCTCGTTTATAAGATCGTCAATCTGACCCTCGACGGGCCGCACCTCGATCTCCGGATCGAGCAGCCCCGTCGGACGTATGATCTGCTCCGCGATCTGAGCGGAACGCTCGCGCTCATAGTCGGAGGGCGTCGCCGAGACATAGACAACCTGGTTTACGCGCTCGGCAAACTCGCCGAACTTCAGCGGCCGGTTGTCGAAGGCGCAGGGCAGGCGGAAGCCGTACTGCACGAGCGTCTCCTTGCGCGCGCGGTCCCCGGCGTACATCGCGCGGACCTGCGGCAGCGTGACGTGGCTCTCATCGATGAACATGATGAAATCTTTGGGGAAATAATCCAGAAGTGTCATCGGCGGCGAGCCGGGCGCGCGCCCGGATATGATGCGGCTGTAATTCTCGATTCCGGAGCAGTAACCCAGCTCCTGCATCATCTCGATGTCGAAGTTTGTGCGCTGTGCAATGCGCTGCGCCTCGATCAGCTTGCCGTTCTCCTCAAAATACCGGACCCGCTCGTCGCACTCGCGGCGTATCTCTTCTATCGCGCGCTCCATCTTTTCGTGTGTCGTGACATAGTGCGACGCGGGATATATCGCAACATGGCTGAGACTGCGCCGCGGTGCCCCCGTCACGGTGTTTATTTCGCTTATCCGGTCGATCTCGTCGCCGAAGAACTCAACGCGTATGGCATAGTCGTTTGCGTAAACTGGGAAGATCTCAACCGTGTCGCCGCGGACGCGGAACATATTGCGGTCGAAGGCGACGTCGTTCCGCTCATAGCGGATGTCAACGAGCTTTCTCAGAAGCTCGTCGCGGTCACGCTTCTGTCCCGGACGCAGAGAGATGACCATGTTCGCATAATCGATCGGGTCGCCGAGACCGTATATACAGGAAACGGAGGACACGACAATCACGTCTCTCCGCTCAAAAAGGCTGGAGGTCGCCGAATGGCGCAGGCGCTCGATCTCGTCGTTTATGGAGCTGTCCTTTTCGATAAAGGTGTCCGTGTTCGGTATATAGGCCTCCGGCTGGTAGTAGTCGTAATAGGAAACGAAGTATTCGACCGCGTTGTCCGGAAAAAACTCGCGGAACTCGGAACAGAGCTGCGCGGCCAGCGTCTTGTTATGCGCCAGAACGAGCGTCGGTCTCTGAAGGCGCTCTATGACCTTTGCCATCGTGTAGGTTTTTCCCGAGCCGGTAACGCCGAGCAGCGTCTGCTCCTCAAAGCCCAGCTCGAGTCCTTTTGCGAGGGCGTCTATGGCCTCCGGCTGGTCACCGGAAGGCTTGTATTCGCTTACAACATGAAAATCCGGCATTTCTGTGCCTCCCAAGCAAGTGTCTTAATATATTATTGTATCACATTCCGTACATAAAGCAAACACATTCCGCCGGGAAGATGTATTTCCCGGCGGATACAAAAAAGCCTCCCCTTTCGGGGAGGCCGGGTAGAAAAGCGGAGTTATGCCTGCTCCGGGAGCCGTTCCTGCTGCGCGATGAGACCGCTGAGCCGCTTCATGTCCAGCAGCAGCATAGTAAAAGCAACGGTAAAACCGATAACATCGGAAACGGGGGTCGCAATAATACAGCCGTTCACGCCCAGGAACATCGGCATTATCAGCGTCAGCGGCAGCATGCTGACCGTTCGTATCAGGGAAGCGACGGTCGCCTTGAGAGCCTGACCGGAGGCGAGAAAATATCCGTTGCATATCGAGTGCACGGCAAGGGCCGGGACCGTGAGGTTGTAGACATGCATGCACCATTTTGCATATTCAACGAAGGTCGTGTTGTCCGAGTTGCCATAGAGCGAAACAAAGAACCCGGTGAACACGTGCAGGATGATATAGCCGGGTATCGTAACGGCAAGGCCCATAATGATTCCCTTTTTGACTATCTCCTTGACGCGGCGGTAGTTTTTTGCACCGAAGTTATAGCCGGCAAGGGACTGCACGGCCTGCTGGAGGCCGAAGGCCGGAATAACAAAAACCATTCCCGTCGAGGTCGTCGCGGATATCGCGCTGAGGACGATATCACCGCCGACGGCGCCCGAGGCGGCTCCGTAATAGACTATCGTCTTGTTGATGACCGCGCCGACGACGCCGCTCGTCGCCTGGCTGAGCGCGGAGGCGATGCCGAGCTTCATCGACCGGAGCGTGAGCGAAAGGTTGATACGGATATCCCTGAGCTTCAGCCTGACCGGAGACTTGCGGCTCTTCGCAAAGAATCCGACCACCATGCACGCGGAGGCGCACTGCGCAATGATCGTTGCTATCGCGGCGCCCTTGACGCCCCAATCGAACACAAAGATGAAAAGCGGGTCGAGCACGACGTTGATGACCGCGCCGGTCGCCAGGCAGATCATGCCCATCGTCGGGTTGCCGGAGGTGTTGACAAAGTTGTTCATGCCGTTGCTGATAGCGGAAAACAGCGCGCCGAGCAGGATGATGCGCATATAGTCGATCGCATAGGTCAGTGTTTCACCCTCCGCGCCGAGGAAACGGAGGATAGGCTCGAGGAATATGAACAGAACGACGAATTTGATGACGCTGAGCACAGTTGTCGCGGCAAGGGTATTTCCAAGGACGTTCTCCGCGCCGTCATAATCCTTCTCGCCGAGACGCATTGCGAATATCGTATGTCCGCCGACGCCGATAAGCATTGCCAGCGCCTGCATGAACCATGTGACGGGGCTGGTGAGCGATATTGCCGAAAGTGCAACATAGCCGACGCCGTTGGACACGAATATTCTGTCCACCATGTTATACATGGAGTTGATAAGTATCGTTGCTATCGCGGGGACGCCGAATTTGATGAGGAGCTTTGTGATCTTTTCGGTGCCCATAATCTCCGTGCCGGTCCTGGTGTTTTCAGTCCCGGCTTCTATGACTTCGTTTTGTTCCAACGGGTTACCTCCTTGCAGATGCGGCGATTAATTAAGGCCATCCCTCGAAGGGGGTGGCCTTTGCCTGATTTTATCTTGTCAGTTGTATTATAGATTATATGATAACAAATGTCAACCGTCGGAGGACACTCGGAAGCAAAACAAAACGGCCGCCCCGGCGGAGCGGCCGTTTAATGGTATAGCGTTATTTCTCCGCGAATCTGCTCACGGACGGCGGAACGGGCTGGGTCTCGTTCTCCGTGTTCAGACGGGCGTCACGGATAAGGTGGCGCGGGCACCTGGGCGCGCACTGTCCGCAGGAGACGCACTTTGTATAGTCGATCTGCGCAAGGTTGTCCACGACATGTATCGCGTCATGCTCGCAGGTCTTCTGGCATATCGAGCAGCCGATGCAGCCGATATCGCAGTATTTGCGCAGGACCGCACCCTTCTGTCTGGAGTTGCAGGCGACGGTGACATCCGCGCTGTACGGTACCTTGATGATGAGCTTCTTCGGGCAAACGGAGGCGCAGGTCATGCAGCCCGTGCATTTTTCATGGTCCACGCGGGCAACGCCGTCCTTGACGGATATCGCGCCGAAGGGGCAGGCCTTGACGCAGGTGCCGAAGCCGAGGCAGCCGTCCGGGCACTCGTTCGGTCCGCTGCCGCCGCCAAGACGCATCGCGGCGTTGCAGTCGGATATGCCGGAGTAGTCGAATTTTTTCTTCGCCGTGAAGCCGGAGCACTTGACCAGCGCAACGCAGCGCTCGACGTCCCCGGCCTCGACGCCCATTATGGCGGAAACCTTTTTCGCCGCTTCGCTGCCACCGGGCAGGCAGCAGTTCGTCGGAGCCTCGCCCGCGACGACGGCGGCGGCATAAGCCGAGCAGCCGGCAAAGCCACAGCCGCCGCAGTTCGCGCCGGGCAGGACCTCAACGATTTTTTCCTGACGCTCATCGACGGGCACGGCGAATTTCTTTGCGGCTATGGCAAGCAGGAAGCCGAAAACGGCGCCAAGAACGCCGAGAACGACAACGGAATAAACAACTGTCATCATTTCTTCGTCCCCCTTACCATACTTTCAGGCCGGTGAAGCCCATGAACGCAAGGGCGATCAGTCCGGCGGATACAAGCGCTATCGGGAAGCCCTCAAAGGACTTGGGATAGTCGGCAAAGTCCAGCCTCTCGCGGACGCTGGCAAACAGCACGATGGCGACCAGGAAGCCGAGGCCGCCCGTCACGCCGTAGACGACGCTCTCGATGAAGTTATAGCCGTTCTGGGTGTTCAGCAGCGCAACGCCGAGCACCGCGCAGTTTGTTGTGATAAGCGGAAGGTAAATGCCGAGGGACTCATACAGAGAGGGCATGGCCTTCTGCAAAAACATCTCAACGAACTGGACCAGCGAGGCGATGACGAGGATATATGCCACCGTCTGCATAAACTCGAGGCCGAGCTTCACCAGAACAAGATTGATCAGATAGGTGAATATCGAGGCAACGCCCATGACGAAGGTGACGGCGATGCCCATGCCCGCGGCGGTATCCATCTTTTTGGACACGCCCATGAACGGGCATATGCCGAGAAACTGCGAGAAGATGAAGTTTTCAACGAGGATGGCGCCGAGCGCTATCGAGAGTATACCGGTAAAGCTCATTTGGATACCTCCTCAGTCTTTTTGCTCTTTCTGCGGTTCACGGCCCACTGCATGGCGGCGATCAGCGCGCCGAGCGTCAGGAAGCCGCCGACGGGCAGCACCATCAGCATCGCGCCGTATTCGGAGGGGAATATCTGTATTCCCGCGCCGCCGTTGAGTATTCCGCCGCCGAAGCTGCCGTTTCCGAGAAACTCGCGGATCACGCACATGATGATGAGAACGACGGTATAGCCGACGCCCTGGGCGATGCCGTCAACGGCGGAAGCGCTGACGCTGTTTTTGGAAGCAAAAGCCTCCGCGCGGCCGAGGATTATGCAGTTGACGACGATCAGCGGAAGGAAAACGCCGAGCGATTCGCTCAGGTCGGGCAGATATGCCTGAAGCAGCAGATCGACTATCGTAACAAAGCCCGCGATGACGACTATGTAGCAGGCGATGCGCACCTTGGAGGGTATCACCTTGCGCAGAAGCGAAATGACGATATTGGAGCAGGTGAGGATAACCAGGACGGAAAGGCCCATGCCGACGCCGTTGAACAGGCTGGTCGTGATCGCCATCGTGGAGCACATGCCCAGAAGCTGGACAAGAACGGGGTTCTGGTCGATGAGGCCGTCTTTGAACTGTTTTCTGATATTCATTTCATAACCTCCTTATCCCAACTCCGCCGCGGTGGCAAGAGCGATGTTAACGCCGTTTGTGACAGCGCGCGAGGTTATGGTCGCGCCGGTGAGCGCGTCGATGTCGCCGCCGTCCTTGGAAACGGCCTGTTCGGAGGACACTCCGACAAACTGCGCGCGCCAATCCGCATCGGCCGCCTTTGAACCGAGGTTGGAGGTCTCGGACATGTCGATGATCGCAACGCCGGTAACGGCGCCGTCAAGCCCGACGCCGACGACCATATCGATGTTGCCCTGTGAGCCGGAGACGACGGTCTCTACCACATAACCGGCCAGGTCGTCTCCGCTTTTTGCGGCGTAGACGCAGGATACCTCCTTTGCGGAGACCTCCGCGTCGAGCTTTTCAAAGGTCTCGCCCGCGGGCATGACCTCGCTGAGCGCCGCGTTGGTCTTTTCGTCCTTTATCTCCGCGATCCTGTCGCGGGTTATGTAATCAACGAGGCCCAGCAGCAGCGCCGTGATCGCGCTGATGAGAAACAGCACGATTATGAGGCGGGGCATTGAGTTTGCGTTTTTCACGGTCTCTTTCATTATGCCTGCGCCTCCTTTGCCTTTTTCTTCTCTTCCCTCTGCTTTTTGAGATCCTCGCGGGTCACGCCGAAGCGGCGGGGCAGAGTGTATTTATCGATGAGCCATACACAGACGTTCATGATGAGTATAGCATAGGAAACGCCCTCCGGATACGAGCCGAAATAGCGTATGAAAACGGTCAGCAGGCCGCAGCCGATGCCGTAGATGATCTGTCCCTTCTTGGTTATGGGGCTGGTCGCATAGTCGGTCGCCATGAATATCGCGCCGAGCATCAGTCCGCCGCCGAGCAGGTTATACATCATCCATTCAAGATGTCCGTTCCCGCCCTTCGGGAAAGCGAAGGTGATTACCGCGACGGTCAGCAGATAGGACAGCGGGATGCGCGGGGAAATGATCCTGCGCAGGACGAGATAGAGTCCGCCGCAGAGAAGCGCCACCGCGCTGACCTCGCCCATCGAGCCGCCGATATAGCCGAGGAACATTTTCATCAGGGGCACATCGGGCAGAACGCCGCTGTGCAGGGAGGACATCGGCGTTGCTCCCGTGACCGCATCCGCCGTGAGGTTAAAGATGCTGTCATAGGAAAACGGAGTCATCCAGGTGTTCATGAGCACCGGCCAGGAGAACAGGAACGCGCGCGCGGCAAGCGCGGGGTTCACAAAGTTTTTGCCTATACCGCCGTAGAGCTGTTTTACGACGACGATAGCGAAAAAGTCGCCGGCTATGGGCAGCCAGTAGGGAGCGTTGGCCGGGATGCAGTAGGCTATCAGTATTCCGGTGATGACGGCGGACAGATCGCCGATCGTGCAGTCCTTTTTCATGAGCTTTCTGTAAGCCCACTCGAAGAAAACGGAGAATGCAACGGAAATAAGCGTCATCATAAGAGCGCGCAGGCCGAAAATATAAATGCCCATCGCCTGTGCGGGGATAAGCGCGATGATGACGTCCAGCATCACGCTTCTCGTGTCCTCCGGATTGCGGATATGCGGCGAGGAGGACACCGTGAGCAGTTTTTTGTTTTCCATCTTCACTTTGCCTCCTTTTCTTTCTTCGCGGCCTCGGCTCTCGCCTTGTCGGCGGCGGCCTTTGCCGCGAGCTTGGCCTTGCCCGTGCGGCAGGAGTGCGTCAGGTGCAGGCGCGCCGGACAGTTATAGGTGCAGGCGCCGCACTCGATGCAGTCGGTGATGTGGTATCTCTCCATCATCTCATAATCGTCCTTCTGCTCGTACATGTAGAGGTACATCGGCAGAAGCTTCATCGGGCAGGCGACCGCGCAGCGCCCGCAGCGGATGCAGTGCGGGTTTTTCACGGTCCTGTCCTCATCCTCGCAGAAGGCGAGAAGCGCGTTGGTTCCCTTGGTCGTCGTAACGGAAAGGTCGTACATGGCGTTGCCCATCATGGGACCGCCCATGAGAATTTTATTCGGCTCTTTTCTGAAGCCGCCGGCCTGTTCAAAGACATAGGAAAGCGGCGTTCCGACGCGGACGACGAGGTTCTTCGGCTCGGCAATGGCGGAGCCGGAAACGGTGACGACGCGCTCGATGGCGGGGCGTCCCTCATAGCAGGCCCTGTAAACGCTGTATGCCGTGAAGGTATTGAACACGGCGCAGCCGACGGCCGCAGGCAGCCCTCCGGGCGGGACCTCTTTTCCCGTGACGGTGCGTATGAGCTGTTTTTCAGCGCCCTGCGGATAGCGGCAGGGCAGCGCAAGGATCTCGATGCCGGAGCCCGCGGGATTGCGCTCCTTCAGAAGCTTTATGGCGTCGGCCTTGTTTTTTTCGATCGCAAAGGTGGCTTTGTCAACGCCGCAGGCGCGCATGAGAAGGCTTATCCCGCCCAGCACCTCATCCGGATGCTCGAGCATCGTGCGGTGGTCGCTGGTTATGTAGGGCTCGCACTCGGCGCCGTTTATTATAACGGTGTTGACCTTGCCCTTTCCGCTGGTTATTTTGAACCCGGTCGGGAATGTAGCGCCGCCCATGCCGACGATGCCGGCCTCACGTATTATCGCGGCGAGCTTGTCGGGATCCTCAAGCTCTTCCTCGCTGTGAGGGATCATCGTTTCGCAGGGCGTGTCAAGGCCGTCGTTCTCGATGACGATGGAATTTACCATCGTCCCGTTGGAGTGGAGCCGGGGTTCTATCGCCGTCACTTTTCCGGAAACGGAAGCGTGGATAGGCGCGGATACCGGTGCGGCGGAGTCGCCGATCTTCTGGCCGAGCTTCACCTCGTCGCCGACGGCGACAATGGGCTGGCAGGGCGCGCCGATGTGCAGGGACATCGGTATGATGACCTGCGGCGGGGGTGTCATTTGGGTAACGGCGATTTTATTTGCCGGAGCTTTTTTATCATCCGGATGCACGCCGCCGATGAACTTGAAGGACATGAGCATCACCTCTGACTGTATTTGAAAAAGCTGATTTTATACAGAATATCGTAACATATCGGTATTTAAAAGTAAAGCCGCCTATCTCCGATTTTTTACAAGAAATTAAAAGTTCAATTGCCAAAAAAATCTGGATCTGCGGCTGACGCCTTGAATAACCCGCGGCGTTTTGGTATACTTGAACAAAAATAAACCGATTTAAGGAGAGCATCCGTATGCAAAACAGAAAAAGCAGCGCCGCAAGCACCGCCGCCTTCGGCGTCCTCGTCGTTCTGATATGCGTCTTTTACGCTTTTTACAGCCAGGCAAACACGGTCTCGGCGCTTTTCCCGATATGCTTTGAGCGCAGCGGTTCCGACGCGCTGCTCGCCCAGGACGCGGACTGGTACGGCTCGGAGGAACTGCGCCAGATGCAGGGCAGCTCCGTGAGCAGCGGACTGGCCGCGCTTGCGGAGCTTGAACACAGTTCCTTCGACTTCACCGCCTCAACGGCGGGCTCCCTCTTTGTAAGGGGCGAGACCGGGCTGTCCGCCGATTATTACGACGCGGGCAGCGGCAAAACCGCCGTCCTGCTGCATGCCTACGGACGCAGCCGGGACTTTGCCGCCCGCTGGGCCGATTTCTGGGCCGGGCACGGCTACAACGTCCTGATACCCCAGCTGCGCTGTCACGACGGAAACGACAGCCTGACAACACTCGGCTTTTACGAACAGTATGACCTTTACGACCTGATCCGCGCGGCGGCGGACACGACCGGCGTGCACGCCTATGTTATCCACGGCGAGGGGCTGGGCGCGAACGCGGCGCTGCTGATGTGCGGAAACACGGACCTCATGGACGGGCTCCGCAGCGAGGGTGCCGCCGGAATAACGGTCGGGCTCGTCGTGGCCGAGAGCGCGAGCACGGATATGATGACGCTCATCACCCATCAGGCCGCGCGCCAGTTCGAAATGCGCGGCATACTCTCGCGCATCGCGATGAAGTTTTCGCTCAACCAGAAGCTCGGCTTCTCGCCGGACAGCATGGATATAACCGCAGCCGCGGCCGCGTCTGCCACTCCCACGGTTTTCGTCAGCGGTACGAACGACGGCTTCTCGCCCGGCGACTGGACGCAGACGCTGTATAACGCCTGCACGGCGGAAAAGCGCCTTCTCATAGCCGAGGGCGTGTCCCACGGCGCAGCCTGGGAGCGCGCGGGCGAAGCTTACCGCGCCGCGATCGAAGAGCTTCTGCCTCAATGACGGCACGGCGGCAGCCGTGAGAGAGCCATGGGTATTCCCTTGCAGACACAGAATGCGAAGATCCTCCGTATGAGCCGGTCATACGGAGGATCTGTCTGTTTTACGTCCCCTCAGCAAAAAGCGCCGGGGGTTTTTATGCGTTATCCGAAAATATGCAGCGCGAATATGGAGTCGATCTGTCCCAGGAAGATGAGCACCATTGCCGCGGGCGCGATCACCTTGCAGCAAACGCGGAAGAAGCCACGGCTCACAAAGCGGTTTCCGCAGAGCGCGACCTCCTCGCCGAACCTGTCAACGCCGTACTCATAGCCTATGAATATGCACATGAGCAGCGCGGTCAGCGGCATGAATATACCCTCGGCCCAGAAGTCCATGAAATCGACCCAGCAGTCGTTGAACGAGCCGATAACGCCCAGGGAATTCTGGAATGGTATCCAGATCCCGTTGCCGCCCATACCGTCTATCGCAACGATGGAGGCGAGCGCCATCACAACGACGCAGGTGATGATGGTAACCTTTTTGCGGCTGGCGGTCTTCCCCTTGGCCTCCGCGTTGTCGAGATAGAACGTGGTTATGATCTCTATAATGGAGATGGACGACGTCACCGCCGCTATCACGACCAGCAGATAGAAAATAATGCCGAACACGGGGCCCAGCGCGCCCATGGATCTGAAAACGTCCTGAAGCGTTATGAACAGCAGTCCCGGTCCCGCCATTGCGGCGTCCGCTCCGCCGATGGCGAAGGAAGCCGGAATGACCGCAAGACCCGCCATCAGCGCAACGACGGTGTCCGCTATCACGATCAGGGCGCAGTTTCTCTCCAGATTCTCTTCCTTGCGGAGATACGAGCCGTAAGTCAGCATCGTTCCGACGCCGATCGACAGCGAGAAGAACATCTGTCCGCCGGCCTTGGCCACAACGCCGAGAAAGTTCTCACGGAACGGCTCAAAATTGGGCTTGAACATGAACCTGATGCCCTCAACAGCGCCGTCGAGCGTGACGCTGCGGATGATGATTATCACGAGCATAACAAACAGCGCGGGCATGGCGACCTTCGAGAATTTCTCGATACCGCCGGAGATCCCGCCCATGACGATGACGGCGTTCAGGATAACGAATATCAGAGTGTATATCAGCGACTCCGTCATGTTTCCGGTGAGCTCTCCGAATATCTCTCCGCCGCTGCCGTAAACTGCGCCGAACAGCTCACAGACGTTGACGACGACATACTTGACGCAGTAGCCGCCGAGAACGCAGTAAAAGCTCAGGATAAGGAAAGCGGAGATAAATCCCGGCCAGCCCAGCCACTTGAAGCGTTTGGACAGCATTCTGTAAGTTGCGATAGAGCTCTTTCCCGTGGTGCGGCCAAGCCCGAATTCACCGAGCATGATCGTAAAGCCGACCAGCGCCGCCATGACTATGTATACGAGCAGGAAGGCAAAGCCGCCGTTGCTGCCCATTTTGAACGGAAATCCCCAGATGTTTCCCAACCCCACGGCGGAGCCTATCGCCGCCATCAGGAAACCGAAGTTCGATTTCCATTGACCCCTGTTATTACTCTCCAATTTTTACATCCTCCACATTTTATATAAATAATAGACCCGTATAATTTACACTAAATAATTAAAATATACAATACTTTGGTGTGAAAAAGTGTAAAAAAACAAAAATTTTCATATAACGGCGGCCCTCCCGCCCGCTCCTGTCCGGCAAAACAGATTGAAAAAGCCTCGCGCAGGATATATAATATAAAAATAAACTGCTTCCGGGGAGATATCTGCATGGACAAAAAAGCTATCAGAGATTACATGGACAAAAAGCCCGGCATCAAAAAGCGCGGCAGGCGAAAATATATCGAGGATTACAAGCTCGTGGGAAAAGAGCTTGTATACACCGGCGACTGGTATGTGTTCACCGGGACCGCCGCGGAGCTCAGGCGGCACAATTATATAACCGCCGGCCTTTCCGTCTGCTGCTTTGCCGTTCTTCTCATGATCGGCTTTCTGCACATGAGCGGAATATACAGGTTCTATGTGCTGGCGCCATACGTTCTGTCTCTCATGCTGTCCGTCGTCTGCGTCATAGACGCATTCAAGCTCTGGAATGCCGGTGAAAAGCTCAACCGCGAGCAATATGAGCGCGGCGCGGTCCGCATCGTCAGAGCGTCCGTCATTCTGGCGGTCACGTCCGGCGTGTCCACGCTGGGCGAAGCGGCGTTTCTCATCTTTGTCGGGGTGTATCTCGACCTCCGGTCGGAGCTCACCTTCCTCATCGGAGCCGCCGCCGTCACCGCGGCCTCGGTCCTGATGCATTTTCAGACGCGCCGCGTCGAATGGCAGAAAACAAAATAACGCGGACGGGCCCTGCCCCGTAAATAAATTTCACCCCATCCGGAAGAGAGCATACGCTCTTTTCCGGATGGGGTGAAGTCATGTATACGGAACATTGTCCGGCGGGAGCTGTCATCAGCCCTTTTCGAAGAATTTCTCGATATCCCTTCGTTCTGCAAAAACCTGTCCCTGCGCAAAAGCGGGCCTTCCCCCGCCTCGGCCGGACAGTTCCTCGTTCATCCGCTTCACAAGCGCGCGCACGTCGCCGTCTCTCTGTCCGACGGCATAGCGCCAACCCTCCGCGTCCGAGCCGGAAAACACCGCGCAGACGCTCTCCGTCGCCGACATCAGCTCGTTTGCAAGCCGCTGCACCTGTCCGGCGGACAGCCCCGGCTCAAACACCGGCGTCTTTCCCGCATCCGCGCGCGAAACCGCGGAATACCAGCGCTTTTCCGCCGCGGCAAGCTCCGCCTTGAGCCGCGCCTGCTCCTCCAGCAGACGGCTGACCGCAGCCGAGGTCTCCTGCTGTTTTGCCGAGAGCAGAACGGAGTTTTTCCGATTCTCCTCAAAGACCACGGACACAAAGCGCCACGCGCGTTCACCCGCGGCGAACTCCAGCCGTATCCCGCCGCGAAGCCGCTCCGCCGACAGTATCTTTATCAGTCCGAGCGCGCCCGTACGCGCCACATGCGTGCCGCAGCAGGCGCAGACGTCCACACCGGGTATCGTTATGATGCGCACCTCGCCCTCCAGCTCCTTCTTGCTGCGGTAATCGAGGTGCTCAAGCTCTTCGGTGGTGGGATAGCCCTCCAGAACGGGAAGATCGGCGCGGATGACCGCGTTTGCCTCGTCCTCTATCTCCGCGAGCTGCCCAGTCGTCAGAACGCCGTTCAGGTCAATGGCCGTCGTCTCCGCGCCCATGTGGAAGCCGACATTGTCAAAGCCGTACCGGCGGTGGATGACCCCGGTCAGAACATGGTCGGCGGTGTGCTGCTCCGTATAGTCGCGGCGGCGGCGCATATCGACGGCGCCGCGCACCGTGCTTCCGGCAGCGAAGGCTCTGTCCACGATATGCACGATCTCGCCGCCGTGCCCGGAAACGAACCGGACCCCGGCTCCGTCTATGGAGCCGAGGTCGCAGGGCTGTCCCCCTCCTTCCGGGTAGAAGGCCGTCCTGTCCATGACGAGCTCCCAGCCCGTTTCCGCCTCGCGGCAGGAAAGGACACGGGCGGAAAACTCCGCCGTTTCGGGTTCGGTATAAAAAAGCTTTTCCGTTTTCATAAAAAATCACTCCGCAGCGCTGGAGGCGGTCTCCTTTTTGCGGGACTTTGCGTGCTTCCCGGCGGTCTTTGCGCGTTTCTCGGCGGTTTTGGCGCGCTTCTCGGCGCGCTTTCTCTTTTTCCGGTCCTCGCTCCGCTCGGTCATGTGCTCATAACGCTTCTCCTGCGCCTCTTCGGCAAGGTGTATCGCGCCGGACTTTGCCCACGCCGCGCCGCGCCGCAGCCAGATGACGGCAAGGACAAGCAGGCATACGGCGGGCATCGCCGCAAAAATGATAAACAGCACAAGGCACAGCGCCATATAGTCCTCGATGAGCCTCGCCGCGTTCTCCCAGTAGGGGTATACGACTCCGTAATTGTTCATCGACCTCTCGCCGAAATCGCCGACAACGCGGAAGGTGCCGGCAAGCGAATATCTCGCGCTGTTTTCAATAACGGGATACGCTCCGCTGTTGGAAAGGCCGTCGGTCACAACGCCGCTGACAAAGCCGGATATTGGGTCTGCGCAGACAAGCTCATAGCAGCTGATGCCGCTGCACGCCCCCATATCCTTGAGGGCGCTGTATGACATGAAGATGCCCGGCCCGTCGGTATATGCCTTGCTGCTGGCAAAGTCCGTCTCACGCTCCACGACGCCCGCGATATAATAGGGCTTCCCGCCGATCGTCACCGTCATCCCGGCAAGGTCCACGGAGCCGAACAGCTTCCAGGCCAGTTCCTCGTCGAGGACGACGCGGTCCTGCATGAGGTCGTCGCCGGAGATATATCCGCCGGAACGCAGGCGCAGCGGGTGGAACAGGAAGAAATCGCCGCCGACGCCAAGCGCAGCCGCCTGGCTGCTGCCGCGCGAACCCTCGACCGTTATCTTGCCCTTTGCGGAATAGCACTCCGTCCAGAGCGAGCCGGTCTCCGGCTGTTCAAGGCCGGCCTCGGCCAGCTTGCTGTTGATCGTTTCATGGAATGAATACAGGCTCGTCTCCTCCAGCTCGGAGCCGACGGGGAAGAAAATGCTGACCTGCGCAAAGCGCTCGCCGTTCTCTCCGCGCCAGCGCTCGTCCGCCTTCTGCGCTTCGAGCGTGCCGCCGAGGACGGCCATTATAACGGCACAGACCGCGGCAAGAAGGGTCAGCGCCCCGGCCACAATGGCAAGGACAAGCTTCTTTTTACTTTTCATATGCGCCGTCCTCCTTTTCATCCGGATGGCGATGCCGTAATTTCATTAACCCTCCGCCATGCGGACCTGCATACCCGGCTCGATCGGCGCGGTGGCTGTCGTTATGACGAAATCGCCCGAAGTGACAGCGCCGGAGACTGCGGTGTTCATATCGTCGGAGGCAAGGACCTTGACGTCCGCGCGCTGTACGATATAGCGGTTGCCGAGCGGCGAGCTCTTAGCGATGACGACAAGCACGAAATCTCCGTTGGAGTCGCTCTTTATCGCGCTGTTGGGAACTATCATGTCGTAATTTGCGCTCTTCTGTCCGACGGACAGCGTGAGCTGGGTGCCCGCCTCAACATCGCCGCTGACGTCGAAGGTGAGCAGCTTGTTGCTCTGCGGCTTTTCGGGGTCGTTGCGTATGCTGGTGAGCGTCGCGTTGATCTCTCCGCCCCAGTAGTAGTTGGAAACATCAGCCGTATCGCCGGTCTTGACCTTCTTTGCCTGATCGTTCGTGACCGAGAAGCTGAGGGTGTAGCCCCTGTCTCCGACCTCGATCGTCATAAGCGCGGCGTCCGGAGCTGCGGTGTCGCCCGCGGTGACGGAAACGGACTGGACCGTGCCCGCAACGGTGCTCTCGATGCTGGTCCCGTTGGCGCCGGCCTGAAGCTCGGCGATCTCGGCCTTCTTGTCCTCGATGTCCCTGCGCTGTGCCTGAAGGTCGAGCGCGTTCGTCGCGCTGGTGATGCCGTCGGCCTTCTGCTGCTCCTGCAAAGCAAATACAAGGTCCTCCAG
>CAKSWM010000002.1 GCA_934511545.1 uncultured Oscillospiraceae bacterium
CGATACGACAATTTGTGCGGGCGCGGGACTGACGTTGGCCAGACTGGCAGTGTTCGCGCGGGATCACGGACTGACGGGGCTTGAGTTTGCCCACGGCATTCCCGGCTCGCTCGGCGGCGCGGTCTCGATGAACGCGGGGGCCTACGGCGGAGAGATGAAGGACGTCGTATCCTCGGTGCGCTTTCTCGACAGCGACGCGGAGCTTTTCGAGCTTTCCGGCGCGGACCTGGGCTTTGCGTACAGAAAAAGCGTTTTTTCGGATACGGACAGCGTCATACTCGACGCCGTGATAAAGCTGGCTCCCGGCGACAGCGGGGAGATAGGCGCGCGTATGCGTGAGCTGGCCGAAAAGCGCCGCGCCTCGCAGCCGCTGGAATATCCCTCCGCGGGAAGCACCTTCAAGAGGCCCGAACAGGGCTATGCCGCCGCGATGATAGACGGCTGCGGACTCAAAGGCTTCCGCATCGGCGGGGCCATGGTCTCGGAAAAACACGCGGGCTTTGTCATCAATGCCGGCGGAGCGGGCTTTGACGACGTTATCGCCGTGATGGAGCACGTCGTCGAAACGGTATACAAGGCGACCGGCACGGAGCTGGAGCCGGAGGTCAAGATAATAATGTAATAAAGGCGCGGGAAAGCGCCGCTGTTCTCTCTCAAGGAGGGTGAAGTATGGAATTTTTGATAATATCCGGGCTGTCTGGCGCGGGAAAAAGCCGCGTTGCGGACATACTTGAGGATCTGGACTTTTACTGCGTTGATAATATGCCCGTCGCGCTTCTGCCGAGGTTCGCAGAGCTATGCCTTGCCACGCGCGGCCGCTATGAACGCGTCGCGCTGGTGACGGATGTGCGCGAGCGCGACAGCTTTGACGAGCTTTTCAAGGCGCTGGATTCGCTCTGGGAAATGGAGCTGGATTACCGCATCTTGTTCGTCGAGGCGGATGTGCCGACGATCGTCAAGCGCTATAAGGAAACGCGCCGCCGCCACCCGCTGGCACTGGAGGGCGGCTCGATCGAGGAGGCGGTCAGGCGGGAGATAAAGCTGCTGGAAAATCTGCGCGAACGCGCGGATTACGTCATAAATACCTCTAACCTCACGCTCGGTCAGCTTCAGAGCGAGATATACCAGCTGTTTGTAGGCGAGAACCTGTCCCGCGCGCTGTCCGTCAGCGTAATGTCCTTCGGATTCAAATACGGACTGCCGATCGAGGCGGATCTTGTTTTCGACGTTCGATTCCTGCCGAACCCGTATTATGTTTCGGAGCTTAAAAGCAGGACGGGTCTGGAAGATCCCGTGCGC
This sequence comes from uncultured Oscillospiraceae bacterium, assembly GCA_934511545.1. Classification (GTDB taxonomy): domain Bacteria; phylum Bacillota; class Clostridia; order Oscillospirales; family Oscillospiraceae; genus CAKSXP01. The sequence continues at coordinate 1,300 of CAKSWM010000002.1, forward strand.
AACTTTATAATGAAGTACGACATATCAAAGGAGTTTCTCAGACTGCTTTATGATCTGATCCGCTTCCTTTTGCCGCACTATGTGGAGGAGGGCAAGCACACGCTTACCATAGCTGTCGGATGTACCGGTGGCCGCCACCGCAGCGTTGCCGTTGCAAACGCGCTGACGGAGTTTATAAAGCAGTTGGGATATAATGCACAGCTGGTAAACCGTGATATCGACAAGGGGTAAGCCGGAAATGAACAAATCTTCACAGCATTCACAGTCCGATCCGCGCATCGTTGTGATCGGCGGAGGAACCGGGCTTTCGACCATGCTCCGCGGGCTGAAGCTGTATTCGCGGAACCTAACGGCGATAGTTACCGTCGCGGACGACGGCGGCGGTTCGGGCATGCTTCGGTCGGAACTCGGAATGCCGCCGCCGGGCGATATACGCAACTGTCTTCAGGCGCTTGCGAACACGGAGCCGACGATGGAGGCCCTTTTGAGCTACCGCTTCACGGAGGGGAGCCTTGCCGGGCAGAGCTTCGGAAACCTTTTTCTTGCCGCGCTCAACGGCATGAGCGGCAGCTTTGACGAGGCGGTCCTCAAGATGAGCGAGGTCCTGGCCGTCACGGGACGGGTCCTGCCGGTCTCCAACGAGGATATACGCCTTGCCGCGGAATTTGAGGACGGCAGCGAGGTCCTGGGGGAATCGCGCATAAGCGAGCACAAGACCGACTCCGGACAGCACATAAAGCGCGTTCGGCTCATACCGGAGCATGCGCGCGCCCTCGCCGCCAGCATAGAGGCGATAGAGCAGGCGGAGCTGATAGTGCTCGGCCCCGGCAGCCTTTATACGAGCATAATCCCGAACCTGCTCGTGGACGGGATAGCGGACGCCGTCGCCGGGTCGGACGCCGTGCGCGTATATGTACTTAATATAATGACTCAGGACGGCGAGACCGAGCACTATCGCGCCAGCGATCATGTGCGGGCGCTGATGGAGCATGCCGGCGGCTGCCGCCTGTTTGACTATTGCCTTGCAAACAGCGCTCCGCTGCCAGAAGATGTGCTGGACCGCTACCGCCGGATGGACGCCGAGCCGACGCAGGTCGATGAGGAGAATATCCGCGCAATGGGCGTCGAGGTCGTCTCCGCGCCGGTCGCGGATCCCGCGGCGGGCAAGGCGCGGCACCAGCCGCTCATGCTTGCCGGGGAGCTTATGCGGCTTTACCGGGACAAATCGCGCACAAAGATATATGTTTGATACTGCCGGAAAAAGCCTTCCGGGCTTTTCCGGCGCACAGGATCATGGCCGGCCGCGTCTGCGGGCGCGGATCCTGCGGGGTTATTTTGACGATTGAGGTATTACGATGTCATTTTCAGAAGGTGTAAAGGCGGAGCTCTGCCGGGAAAACGCTTCAAGACGGTGCTGCGCCCTTGCCGAATGTTACGGCGCTCTGCTCTACTGCAACACGTTTTCACCGCGTGAGATAAAGATAACAACGTCCAGCCGCGAGTTTGCCGAGCGCCTGCCTAAACTGTTCCGCCGCGCGTTTTCGCTCGCGTTCGACGTTATACCGGAGGAGATCCGTTCCGGACGGTTCAGCTTTCTGATAACGGACACGGAGAAAATAAGCCGTATTTTTTCCGCCTACGGATATGACTCGCAGACGACGCTCTCGCACCATATCAATCTTGGAGTACTGGAAAACGACTGCTGCAAGGCAAGCTTCATACGCGGCGCGTTTCTGGCCGGAGGGAGCATAACCGACCCTGCCAAGCGCTATCATCTTGAGTTTGTGACGAGTCATGCCAGCGTCAGCCGCGAGATATTCTCAATCCTGCTGGAACTGGGTTTTTCCCCGCGCTCGACGACTCGGAGCGGCAATTACATAACCTATTTCAAGCAGTCCGAGGCGATAGCAGACCTGTTCACGACCATCGGCGCGCCGGTCGCCGCGATGGACATCATGAACGCAAAGGTCGAAAAGGACATGCGCAACTCCATCAACAGGAAGGTGAACTGCGACAGCGCGAACGCGGACAAGATCGTTTCCGCCGCGCAGGCCCAGCTTGCCGCGATACGCCGCATCGACCGGGAGTGCGGCCTTGAGGCCCTGCCGCCGCACCTGTACGAGACCGCGCTTCTGCGCATTGCAAATCCGGAGGCGAGCCTTGCCGACCTTGCGCTGCTGTCCGATCCCCCGGTGACGAAGTCCTGCCTCAGCCACAGGCTGAAAAAGCTTATGGAGCTTGACCCGAGCGGGCTTTTGGAATAATAGAGCGCCGTCCCGCTTTTTATATCCGGCAGTGCGGGGCGAATGTAAAATAACCAGAAAGGATAAATACAGAAATGGCCTTTACCCATCTTCACGTCCATACCGAATACAGCCTTCTCGACGGCGCGTGCCGCATCGAGGGGCTTGTTGAGTGCGCAAAGGAGCTGGGACAGACGGCCATCGCCATAACCGACCACGGCGTCATGTATGGCTGCGTTGCCTTTTACAAGGCGGCAAAGGCCGGCGGGCTCAAGCCGATCATCGGCTGCGAGGTCTATGTCGCGCCGAGGAACCGGACGGACAAGGAGCACGGGCGCGACAGTGAATACAGCCATCTGATCCTGCTCTGCCGCAATGAGACGGGGTACCGCAATCTCTGCTATCTTGTATCCGCGGCGTTCACGGAGGGGTTTTATATCAAGCCGCGCATCGACTGGGGGCTGCTGCGCGAGCACGCGGAGGGACTCATCTGCCTTTCCGGCTGCATCGCGGGCGAGATACCGCGGAAGATCATCAGCGGCGACTATGAGGGCGCAAAGGCCCTCGCGCTGGAGCTGCGCGGGATGTTCGGCGATGACGGGTTTTATCTTGAGCTCCAGAACCACGGGCTGGAAGAGGAGCGCACGGCCTATGCCGGACTGCGCCGCATACACGACGAAACGGGCATCCCCGTCGTCGTGACGAACGACGCGCACTATATAACCCGCGAGGATGCCGCCAGCCAGGATGTTCTGCTCTGCATACAGACCGGCAAGACGATCGACGACCCCAACCGGATGAAGTTCGGCGGCAGCGAGTTCTATCTCAAGACCGAGGAGGAGATGCGCGCTCTCGTGCCCGATCTGCCGGAGGCCGTTGAGAACACGAACAGGATAGCGGAGCTTTGCAGTTACGACTTTGAGTTCGGTCACTATCACCTGCCGAAATTTCAGCTGCCGGAGGGAGAGAAGGACAGCTTTGAATATCTTCAGAAGCTCTGCGAAAAGGGTTTTGAGGACAGATACGGCGAGGGGACGGACGAGCTGCGCGCACAGCTGAAATATGAGCTGGATATGATAAAGCAGATGGGCTTTGTCGATTATTTCCTCATCGTTTCGGACTTCATCGGCTATGCCAAGAGAAACGGTATACCCGTCGGGCCGGGGCGAGGCTCCGCGGCGGGCAGCGTGGTGTCCTATACACTGCATATAACGGACGTCGATCCGATAAAATACAGCCTCTATTTCGAGCGCTTTCTGAACCCCGAACGAGTCAGCATGCCGGATATAGATATCGACTTCTGCGTCAGGCGGCGCGGTGAGGTCATAGACTATGTCTCACGCAAATATGGCCAGGACCACGTGGCCCAGATCGTGACCTTCGGCACGATGGCGGCGCGTCAGGCCGTGCGCGACGTGGGCCGGGCGATGAACGTGAGCTATGCCGAGTGCGACGCGGTCGCAAAGCAGATCCCTGCGGCGCTGAACATAAAGCTGGACGAGGCGCTCGCGCTGTCAAAGCCGCTCCGGGAGATGTACGACGGCGACGAAACCCTGCACGGACTGATAGACACCGCGCGTGCGCTGGAGGGTATGCCGCGCCATGCCTCGACCCACGCAGCCGGCGTTGTGATAACCGAAAAACCGGTATATGAATATGTCCCGCTGGCCAAAAACGACGAGTCCGTCGTCTGCCAGTATACGATGACGACGCTTGAAGAGCTGGGGCTTCTCAAGATGGACTTTCTCGGCCTGCGCAACCTGACGGTGCTCGAGGACGCGCAGAAGCTCGTGCGCCTGCGCGAGCCGGACTTCGACGTGGCAAAGGCGCCGGAGGACGACCCCGCCGTTTTCGAGATGCTCTCCGCGGGAAAAACCAGCGGCGTTTTTCAGCTTGAGAGCACAGGCATGACGGGTGTGTGCACGGCTCTGCGCCCGAAGAGCATCGAGGACATAACCGCCGTCATAGCGCTTTACCGTCCGGGTCCGATGGACTCGATACCGCGCTTTCTCGAGTGCTCCGCGCACCCGGAAAAGATAAGCTACAAGCATCCTCTGCTGGAGCCTATCCTCTCCGTCACCTACGGCTGCATCGTATATCAGGAGCAGGTCATCGAGATATTCCGCCGCCTTGCGGGCTTCTCGCTCGGTCAGGCGGACATGATCCGCCGCGCGATGAGCAAGAAAAAACACGCGACGATAGACGCCGAGCGCGTTGCGTTCATCCACGGCGACCCTTCGCGCAATATCGCCGGAGCCGTCGCCAACGGCGTTCCGGAGGCTGTTGCGGACAGCATCTATGACGAAATACTGGACTTTGCGTCCTATGCGTTCAACAAGGCGCACGCCGTGGCCTATGCCGTCGTGAGCTACCGCACGGCGTATATGAAATGCCACTGGCCGCAGGAATACATGGCGGCGCTCCTCACAAGCGTTTTCGACATGAACGGCAAGGTGCCGGAATATATTGCCGAGTGCCGCGATATGGGAATCTCCGTTCTGCCGCCGGATGTCAACGAGTCTGCTGACGATTTCACGGTCGCCAACGGCAACATACGCTTCGGTCTGGCGGCCGTCAAGGGGATAGGACGCGGCTTCGTGCGCGAGCTGATGGCCGAACGCGAGAGGGGCGGACCGTTTACCGCCTTCGACGAATTCTGCCGCCGCATGAATGGGCGAGAACTGAACCGCCGCGTCGTCGAGAGCCTTATCCGCGCCGGGGCCTTCGACAGCCTTGGCTATAAGCGGCGCGCGCTTTTGCAGGTGACGGAGAAGGTGCTTGACGGAGTTGCCGCCGAGGGAAGAAAAAACGTCGCCGGGCAGATGGGCCTGTTCGATATGTATGACGAAGAGGAGGCCGCCGCTCCGGCTCTAGTTCTGCCGGAGGTGGAGGAGTTTTCCGCACAGGAAATGATGACGATGGAGCGGGAGGTCACGGGCCTTTTCCTTTCCGGGCACCCGATGGATCAGTACCGCGAGTCGGTGCGCCGCATCGGCGCCGTGCCGATAGGCGGCATCATGTCCGACTTTGCTGCGGAGAACGGTCCCACCCGCTTTCACGACGGACAGTCCGTTATCATAGCCGGCGTCATCGGCTCGTCCCGGACGCGCACGACAAAGAACAACACGCTCATGGCTTATATCGAGCTGGAGGACGATACCGGTACGATGGAGCTTCTCGCCTTTCAGCGCGCGCTGGACACGGGCGGAAAGTACCTTGCCGTCAACAACGTCGTGGTCGCCAGGGGCCGCATTTCCCTGCGCGATGAAAAGGAGCCGCAGCTCATGGTGGACAGCATCCGCCCGATAACCGAAGCGGAAGTAATAACGGACGCCGTGAAGGACGAAACGCCCAAAAAGCCTGACGGACCGGGAGAAACGACGGTATATGTCCGGCTGCCCGGCCGGGACTGCCCCGCGATGAGGCGCGTGGAGCTCGTTCACAGCATGTTCCCCGGCGAGGACAGACTGGTCCTGTATTTTGCGGACACGGGCAGGCGCTTCGGCGCGAAGTGTCTGGCTCACGAGGCGTTCATAAGCGAACTTCAGGAACTGGCGGGTAAGGAAAACGTTGTTGTCAAGGTGAAGTGACGGGAGGAAACAGCTATGATATATATTGTTGAGGACGACTCCGATATCCGGGAGCTTGTGACCTATGCGCTCGGGACCCAGGGGCTGGAGGCGCGGGGCTTTGCCGCGCCGGGCGAGTTCTGGCAGGCGATACGCGGCGAGATGCCGTCTCTTGTTCTTCTGGATATAATGCTTCCGGAGGAGGACGGTCTGGAAATACTGAAAAAGCTTCGTGCCGATACGAGAACAAAACGCCTGCCGGTCATCATGCTGACGGCAAAGAGCACCGAGTTTGAAAAGGTGCGCGGTCTGGACCTCGGTGCGGACGACTATATACCAAAGCCATTCGGCATGATGGAACTGATCTCCCGCGTGCGCGCTCTTCTGCGCAGAACGGCTCAGGAGAGGGAAGCGCCGAGCGAATACCTTGCGGGCGGTCTTGCGGTGAGCGTGGAAAAGCACACGGTGACGGCCGACGGAAAACCCGTTTCGCTCTCGTTCAAGGAGTTTGAGGTCCTTCGCCTGCTGCTGGAAAACCGAGGCAAGGTGCTGACGAGGGATATGCTTCTGGATACCGTCTGGGGATATGAATTCGACGGGGAGACCCGCACTGTCGATGTACATGTGCGGAACCTGCGCAAAAAGCTCGGCCCCTGCGGCGACATCATCGGCACTGTGCGCGGCGTCGGATACAAGATCGACTGACGGCGGCGCGGAATTTGTGTTGACATACGGCGCGTCCTGCGTTATACTGTTGCTGTAATTAAATAAAGGGGCGCTGGGTCATCCCGGCTGAGACGGAGCTAATCGAGGCTCCGGTACCCTTGCACCGTCGGTGCGGAACCTGATCCGGGTAATGCCGGCGTAGGTAGATGTTTTTTCGGACGAGATATAAACAAGTCCGCACCTGATGATACGGGTGCGGATTTTTTGTTTCGGAGGGAAAAAACATGAGAAAAAAGATGACGCTTCGCTGCATCTGCGAGGGTGCGGTCATGCTCGCGCTGGCAATGGCGCTCAACGCGGCCAAGGTCTGGCAGATGCCGAACGGAGGCTCCGTCGATCTGTCGATGATACCGATGTTCTTCTTTGCTATCCGCTGGGGCGCGGGCCCCGGAGTGCTCGTCAGCTTTGCTTTCGGCCTGCTCCAGATGTTTGTTGACGGCGCGGTGTCCTATGGCTGGCAGTCGATGCTGCTGGATTATCTCGTCGCTTTCGCGCCGCTCGGCCTGTGCGGCCTGTTCCGCGGCAAAAAGGGCGGGATATTCTGGGGTATCGGGCTCGGCGCTTTTCTGCGCTTCGTAGTGCACTTCATAAGCGGCATAACGATATATGCGATCCTCGTTCCGACGGAGCTGTTCAGCGTCACCTTTACCAGCCCGTGGATGTATTCTCTTGTGTATAACGGAAGCTATATGCTGATCGACACCGCGCTGTGCTATGTTGTGTTTGCCGCGCTGTATAAGCCCCTGAACAGGTACATTCTCGCAAAGGACGTGACTGAAACGGGGCGCGCCGGAAATTAAGCATTGACACCTCAGTATACAATAATGTATAATAACAGTCCGGCGGCACGCGCCGCCGGAATTTTTACGTCAACTACCGCGGCAGTTCCTGCCGCCGTTGAGTATAACTAACCGAAAGGAGTGCACAAAAGATGCTTCGTACCTACCAGCCCAAGAAGCGCCAGCGCAAGAAGGAGCACGGCTTCCGCAAGAGAATGGCTACCGCCAACGGCCGCAAGGTCCTCGCCCGCCGCAGAGCAAAGGGCCGCAAGAAGCTCAGCTACTGAGTTGTCCCCCAGCTTTAAACATTTACCGGAGTTGAGGCAGCTTTGAAATTTTCGGAAACCTTAACGAAGAATTACGAGTTCCGCCGCCTTTACTCCAAGGGAAAGACCGCTGTCACACCGATGGTCGCGGTCTATTGCCGCAAGACAGGGCGGAACAAAAACCGCATAGGATTCACCGTCAGCAACAAACTCGGCAAGGCAGTCAGAAGAAACAAAACACGGCGCAGACTGCGCGAGATATACCGTCTGCATGAGGACGAGCTCGCCGTTGGCCGCGATATCGTGATCGTCGCCCGCATGAAGGCGATGACAGCAGATTACCGCGCGCTGGAAAAGTCGCTTCTGAGCGCTTTCCGAATGCTGGAGCTGTTTTCCGGTGAGATTACTCAAGGTGATGAGCGATGACAAAACTGCTTATCGCCTTAGTGACATTTTACCGGAAAAGCATTTCCCCGATGACAAAACCGTGCTGCCGTTTCGTTCCGACGTGTTCGGAATATGCCCTTGAGGCCCTGAAGAAATACGGCTGGGCAAGGGGATCCCTGCTCGCCGTGAAACGGCTGTGCCGATGCCACCCCTTTCACCGCGGGGTGCACGATTTCTACGACCCCGTGCCGTAGAAAAAAACAAAGATTGGAGCGACCGAATGTCATTTATAACCAAACCCTTCTCGTGGTTGCTTCTGCAATTATACTATCTCTTCAATAACTATGGCGTTGCGATCATAATGTTCGCCGTCGTTGTCAAGCTTATCATGCTTCCGTTCCAGATGAAGAGCAAGCGCAGCATGATGCGCATGAGCCGCTTCACGCCCAGACTCAAGGAGCTGGAAAAGAAGTATGAGGGCAACAAGCAGAAGTATCAGGAGGAAGTGGCAAAACTCTACAGAGAAGAGAAGATCAACCCCATGTCGGGCTGTCTCTGGTCACTCATTCCGTTTCCCATCCTCATCGCGCTTTACAGCGTCATACGCCAGCCGCTGACCAAGATAATGGGCCTTGCAGCCGATCAGGTCGCCGCGGTCACGGAAAAGTTTACCGCTATGGGACTTTTCGCCTCCGGAAGCGGCACGGGAGGAGCCTATACCGAGATAAAGCTTTCCGAGCTTATTCACAGCAACTGGGCTGATGTCGGAACACTTTTCTCCGACTTCGCGGACAAGCTCATCGACATCGACTGGAGCTTTCTCGGGCTCAATCTCGGCGACAAGCCGCAGTGGAACTTCTTTACGAAGGTCAACTGGGGCGACGTTCACGAATGGCTGCCGGCTCTCGGCCTGTTCCTGATCCCGTTCATCTCCGCCTTCCTTTCATGGCTGAGTATGAAGATCAGCAACTCTGCAAGCCCGCAGACCGATCAGACTCAGGGCAGCATGAAGAGCATGATGCTGTTTATGCCCTTGATGAGCGTCTATATCTGCTTTGTCATGCCCGCCGCGCTGGGCATTTACTGGATAGCGAACAGCCTTCTGGCCATCATCCAGGACGTTATCCTGACGGCGCGCTACAACCGCCTGCTTGACATCGAGGACGCGGACAGGATAGCCCGCGAAAGGCAGCGCGAGGAGGAGCTTGCCAAAAAGCGTGAGGAGACCGAGAAGCTGCGCGCCGCGGGCGAGACCACCCGCAACCCCAACACCAGCAAGCGCAGGATACAGGCCAAGGAAAAGGCAAAGGACGACGAGCGCGTTGCCGTCGTGCGCGCGCAGGAAAAGGCGGAGCGCCGCGCAAGACTCGGCATCGAGCTTGAAACGGAGGAAACGCCCGACTCTCAGGTCGGCAGCCGCCGCTATGCCCGCGGCAGGGCCTACGTCGCCGACAGATACACCGATCCTGCGGCGGCCGGAGAGGACGCCGAAGAGGTTTCCGCGCAGGAGACAGAGGTTCCGGCGGAAGAAGCCGCCGAAAGCGCCGGCACCCGGAACGGCGAGGATACCGAAGCCTGAGGAACTGCCGATAAACGGCCGTATGACCGGCCCGATCGGAGCCTCCGAAAAGAACAAAAGCAAAGAATAACGGGAGATTCCTTTATGACAAATACAATCGAAGTAACTGGAAAGACCGAGGAGGAGGCCATTGCCGCGGCACTGGCCGAGCTTGGCCTGGAGCGTGACGATACCTCCATCGAGATAGTACAGCGCTCAAAATCCGGATTTCTCGGCATAGGCGCAGCTCCCGCCATCGTCAGAATCAGCTATGAGACCCGCGAGGAGACTCAGGAGGACAAGGTCCGCAAATTTCTGACCGGACTTCTTGAACACATGGGAGTGTCTGCGGAGATAGAGATCAGCACCTGCGAAAACGGCGGGCTGGACGTCAGCCTCAGCGGAGAAAACATGGGCGCGATCATCGGGCGTAGGGGAGAAACGCTCGACGCGATCCAGCATCTGACCAACTATTCCGTCAACAGGGGCGCGGAAAAGCGCATGCATATCAATGTTGACGCCGAGAATTACCGCAGCAAGCGCGAGGAGTCGCTTGTGCGTCTGGCGGAAAAAATGGCTGCCAAAGCTGTTAAGTACCGCCGCAGCATGGCGCTTGAGCCGATGAACTCATATGAGCGCCATGTGATCCACACCGCCCTTCAGGATTATGAAGGCGTGACCACCAGCTCTACAGGCACCGAGCCCAACCGCCGCGTCGTTGTGTCCTATGTGCGTAGCGAACAGAGCGCAAACAAGCACCAGGTCAAGGAGTGGAGCTGAAAAAACACGGGACGGCGGGAGCGCAGCCCCTGCCGTCCGTAAGCCAAGCCTAACGGGGAAAGGAAAAACTATGTTCGAAAAGATTCGCACTCTTCTTGCGCGGCAGCTCGAGATAGACGAGTCCGAGATAACGATGGACACCAATATCATCGAGGATCTCGGCGCGGATTCCCTTGACGTTGTCGAGCTTATCATGTCCATGGAGGAAGAATACGGCATCTTCATAACCGACGAGGACGCGAAGGACCTCTTCACCGTTCGTCAGGTAGTGGAGTTTCTCAATGACCGTGTGTGACAGCTTTCTCACAGGGATATAAAAAACAGATTTAAACCGTAATATGCCCCCGGCTGCATAAAGCAGCCGGGGGCATACTGTTTCAAAGACCGGTTTTCTGATACGGTCTGGGTGCCGCCTCCGGAGCTAACGGTCAAATGCCGGGTTGACGGCGTATACGTTCTTCTGGTCCATCTTTTCCGTTGCCAGCCGCAGCGCCTCGCCGAAGCGCTGGAAATGGACGACCTCACGCTGGCGCAGGAACTTGATAACGTCGTTTACATCCGGGTCATCGCTCAGGCGAAGGATGTTGTCATAGGTGGTTCTTGCTTTCTGCTCTGCTGCCATGTCCTCCGTCAGGTCGGTTATGATGTCGCCCTTGACGCCGATTGTCGCGGCGGTCCAGGGCGTGCCGGAGGCGAACTGCGGGTAAATCCCCGCGGTGTGATCGACAAAGTAGGCGTCAAAACCGGCGCGTTTTATCTCCTCGGGCGTCATGCTGCGGGTGAGCTGGTGTACGATGGTCCCGACCATTTCAAAATGACCGAGCTCTTCCGTGCCTATATCCGTCAGCAGACCCTTCAGCTCCGGATAGGGCATGGCATAGCGCTGGCTCAGATAGCGCAGCGACGCGCCGAGCTCGCCGTCCGGGCCGCCGTACTGGGAGATGATGAATTTCGCCAGCGTCGGATTCGGGTTCGCGATCTTTACGGGGTATTGAAGTTTCTTTTCATATACGAACATTCAGCGTGCGCGCCTCCCTTCGCTGTAATCCCACGGCCACGGGTTTTCCAGCCATACATATTTCTTCATGCCGAGCAGATCGGTCGTCTGAACGGGGCCGTATAGCTCGACGTAGCGCTTTCTGCCCTCTTTTGCGAGTTCGAGACAGGTTTGCAGGTTCTCAAACGCCGTCTCGTCGTCTTTATGGGTGTCGAGATACAGTATCAGCTCGTGCACCACAAAGTCCAGCGCCATCAGCTCCCGCAGGGGAGTGCATACGTCCGGCGGAGTGTTGACCATGTTCATAAAGGGCAGGTCGAGCCCGGGGAATAGCGTGCCGCGCGCCAGCGCCTCTTTGGGGTCGTACTGCGGTTCCGCGCTCTGCTGAATCGGAACGTATGCCAGCGCGAGCGGAGCGCATCCCGGCAGCCAGCCGCATTTATAGTTGCAGCTGTTCCTCCTGTTTTCCTCCAACTGGATTCCTCCTTTTCCGCGGACGGGAACCGTCCGCACGCCATACTATGTCCGCCGGAGGCCAATGTGCACGGGCGAAACGGATAAAAAACTTTGCAATAATAGGACTTTCCACAATTGACAACGTGTAAATGATGTAATATGATGAACAATGTATGTTCTATGCAATTTTTTTATGACTAAAAAATAAATACATATTTCGGAGACGTTCACTCCGAGAAAGGACGAAAAACAGAATGACCTACCAGGATTACCAGAAGATGTATGAGGAGAAAAAGGGTACCGTTCAGGACTGCCTTGACCTTATCCAGTCCGGCGATGTTATCATGTGCTCCAACAACTACAACGAGACCACCGTTATCTTCGATCATCTCCACGAGATAGCCGACCGCGTTGACAATGTCTGGATTTACAAATCCCGCATCGGCGAGTATCCGTTCCTCATCACCCCGGGCATGAACGGAAAGATCAACTCCATGAACTATTTCTACGGCCCTGTCTACCGCAAGGCTCACAGACTGCTCAACGCCAGCTTCATCCCCGTCGATCTGCCCAACTACTACTTCAAGACCGAGGCCCACAAGCCCAGCACCATCTTCATGGCCTGCGTCTCCCCCATGGATGAGAACGGCGATATGTACATCGGCATGAACCAGACCGTCGAGTATTATGCCGTCAAGGACGCCGTTGAGAAGCACAAGAAGATCATCCTTGAGGTCAACCCCAACCTTACCTATATGAGAGGCTCCGTCAAGATCAACATCAAGGACGTCACCATCCTTACCGAGGTCAACACCCCCGAGTACACCACCAAGCCCATCGTCACCACCGAGGATGAGGACAAGATCGGCCGCATGGTCGCGGACCTCATCGAGGACGGCGACACCATCCAGATGGGCATCGGCGGCATCCCCGATACCGTCGGCAAGTATCTCATGGATAAGAAGGATCTGGGTCTGCACACCGAGCAGTTCACCTCCTCCATGGCTACCCTCATCGACGCCGGCGTCATCACCGGTGCGCGCAAGGCCTATGACAAGTTCGAGCATGTCGGCGTTTTCGCGGACGGCACCCACGAGCTGTACAAGTATCTGCACGATAATCCGAACTGCGTCATGAAGCCCGGCTGCGAGGTCGTCAACCCCTTCAATATCGCACGTCAGGACCACATGGTCTCCATCAATACCCTCGTCGAGATCGACCTTACCGGCCAGATCTGCGCCGAGTCCATCGGACCGACCCAGTACTCCGGTTCCGGCGGCGGCTTCTGCTTCACCCTCGGCACCTACTACGCCGAGCATGGCAAGGGCATCATGGCCTTTACCTCCCGCACCAAGAAGGGCATGCCCAAGATCAAGGCTCAGTTGACTCCGGGCGCCGTCGTCACCCACCAGCGCAACTACGTTCAGTATGTTGTCACCGAGTACGGCGTTGTCGATCTCAAGGGCACCACGGTCCGTGAGCGCGCCCAGGCCCTCATCTCCATCGCCCATCCCGATTTCCGCGAGGAGCTGACCCGCCAGGCCCGCGAGCTGTTCTACTTCTGATCGCGGGAAAAACCGATATCCGCGCCCTGACCATTCAGGGCGCGGCTTTTTTACCACCGGCTTCCGTCCGGCGGAGCTGACGGCGGCAATAAGCCGCGCGGCATAATATGCCGGACATAATTATTTACTTGAATTATGCCGGCGCTTGGAGTATAATCTAACGGTATCGGATTTTTGGCTCGTTATGAGCATATTATATCTGCAAAGGATGAAACAACATGAGTGCTTCCAAAGAAAAAAAGCTCAGACGCGAACAGCGCGAGGAAGGCGTTGAAAAGCGCCAGGTAGCGCAGAAGGATTACGCCGCAGGCAAAAAGCGCAGCAGGATCATCACGACCGTCGTTTCAATCGTTGTTGTCGTTGCGATCATTGCCGTAATTGTCCTCAATTCCAGCCTGTTCTACACAAAGGTAGCGGCCGTCAGGATCGGCGACGAGAGCTATACCGCTGCTGAGTTCAATTACTATTATTTCAACGAGTATTATAATATGGTCAACACCTATGGCAATTACCTGTCCTATTTCGGGCTGGATACCTCCAAGCCGCTGAAGGATCAGCAATATGCCAACGATAAGACCTGGGCAGATTACTTCACGGATAACGCCATTTCAAGAATGCAGAAAGTCCAGCTTCTCTGCGACGAGGCGGAGAAAAACGGTTTTGTTCTGCCCGAAAAGTATCAGAACACCGTTTCCGATTCTCTCAGCGAAATGACCGAGAGCGCCGGCGAATACGGCTTTGATAATCTCGAGCAGTATGTCACCCGTATATACGGCCGCGGCGTCGATGTCGAGCTGGTTACCGAGCTCATGGACCGCTCTGTCCTCGCCAGCGCGTATGAGGAATATCTCTACAACAGCTATGAATACAGCCAGGATGAGCTCGAGGCATATTATCAGGAAAACGCCGACACTTATGATTATCTGAGCTATGTCTACTATTTCTGCGATGGCGCTGCCGACGAGGACGCCGGTATTGACGAGGAAACGGCCATGGCCAATGCCAAGGCGCTGGCGGAGAGCATCCTGGAAGGCGCTGCCGACGAGGATACTTTCAAGGCACGCGTTCTCGAGCTGACCGGCGAGGAGGCTAAAGAGAGCCGCACCCAGGGCAATAGCGTAACAACGCTCTATTCCGAGTTCATTCTCTCCGCCGACAGAGAATACGGCGACACCACTCTGATCGAGTCTGACTACGGCTGGCACGCGGTCATGTTCCTTGAGCGCGACGACAACCACTACAATACCGTTGCCGCCCGCCATATCCTCATAAAGGCCGAAGCTTCCGAGGACGGGACCTATACCGAAGAGGCAAAGAAAGCCGCCCTTGAGAAGATCGAGGAGATCCGCGACGAGTATGAGGCCGGGGACAAGACCGAGGAAAGCTTTGCCGCGCTCGCGGAGCAGTATTCCGAGGACGCCGGGTCCAACACGAACGGCGGTCTCTATGAGGGCATCTATAAGAACCAGATGGTAACGGAGTTCAACGACTTCTGCTTCGAGGCTGACCGCAAGCCCGGCGATGTTGGTATCGTCTACGGCGAGAGCACTTCCTATGCGGGATACCACCTTGTCTACTTTGTCGGTACCGAGGACAGCCTTTACAGCGACCAGCTGGCTGACACAGCCATGCGCACGAACGAATACAATGCATGGGAGGAGGCCGCGCTTGAAAGCTACGGCACAAGCAAGGGCTTCGCGATGAGATTCGCAAGATAACAGAATAAAATAACGTATGGGGGCGGCAATTTTTGCTGCCCCCTTTCAAGTCAGGATGGGTAAAATGTCGGATAGATTTTTAAGAGAGGAAATGCTTCTTGGAAGCGCCGCGCTCGAAAGACTGCGCAAAAGCCGCGTAATGGTGCTGGGTCTCGGCGGAGTTGGCTCGTGGTGCGCCGAGGCGCTGGCGAGAGCCGGGATCGGCACCGTCATACTCGTTGACCAGGACACGGTCTCCGAGAGCAACATCAACCGTCAGCTCTGCGCCACAAGCGCCACTATAGGACAGGCAAAAGCGGAGATAATGGCCCGCCGCCTTTCCGAGATCAATCCCGAGGGCAGCTTCCTGCCCGTCGCCGCGCGGTATGAGGCAGCCGCGCGGGAGAGCTTTTTTACGTATGAACCGGATTTTATCGTCGATGCGATAGACCTTGTGGCCTGCAAGACGGACCTGATACGAACGGCGAAGGAGCGCGGCGTGCCGATAGTTTCGGCGCTTGGCACCGGCAACAAGTCGGACGCTTCAAAGCTCTGCATATGCGACATTCAGAAAACCATCGGATGTCCGCTGGCGCGGGTAGTGCGGCGGGAACTGCGCCGAATGGGGATAAATCATCACACGGTCGTGTATTCGCCGGAGGAGGCGATGGAGCCGGAGCAGTCCGAAGCTCCGCCGCCCGGCCGAAGAAGTGTCCCCGGCTCCCTTGTCTGGGTTCCGGCCAGCGCGGGTATGCTGCTGGCACAGCATGTTGTGATGACTCTTGCGGGGGAATGCGGCGGGTAAAGCCTGTGCAAAATCCGGAAATTGGCCTTAAAGCTGTGCAAGATATACACTTTGACGGTTTTTGGCTCTTTGTGTGGTTGACTTTATTTTACTCAGCGTATAAAATTATAATGTCATAAGTATGACGACTTTTTTCAGGAGGAATGTATAAATGGAACTCAACCAGATTGAAGCCCGTCTTGAAGCTGTTGAAAAAAAGCTTGCGGACGCTGAGCTTCAGATTCGCCGCCACGAGGCTGCACGTCAGGTCGAAAACCTGATGAGCCGCTATGAGAATCTGCACTCTGCCCATCGTTGGAAGGATCAGGAGGAGTGCTTCGCTCTCAACACCCCCGGTGTTCGCGCCTGCTTCAACGGCGCTGTTTATGAAGGACCTGACGGGATCCGCAACCACTATACCGGACTGCTCCAGGCTGCCGAAGCCGATGTTTCCGGCCGCATCTATGCTCACGAGCTGCTGACCCCGTGCATCGAGGTCGCTGCCGACGGCGAGAGCGCCAAGGCTTATTACTCCAGCCTCGGCTTTGAGACCCTCGTTATGCCCGATGGCGAGAAGAAGTCCCTGTGGAGCTTCTGCAAGTTCCGCTTTGGCTTCGTCAAGGAAAACGGCGAGTGGAAGATCTATCGCTTCGACATGCACGGCACCTTCAACACCCCGTTCGATGGTCCCGGCTGGTCCGAGCAGCCCTACCTCATCGGCTTCTCCAGCAACGACACCGATCCCGGCGATCCGCGCTGGGCGCCCAACTTCCTCATCGACCGCGATGAGAATGGCAATCCCCTCTATGTCACTCTGCAGAGCGACAGCGGATTCTCCGATGTCCACAGCCTGCGTCCGGCACTCGTCATGCCGTACGAGACTTGGGACGAGGGCCGCGAGTACCTCTATCAGGGCGAGAAGCTTCTTGTCAAGAGGGGCGGAGCACGCCGCGTCGATCCGACCGCAACTTACAAGGAAGAGCCTTTCTTCACCATCGTTCCGAAGGAGCAGTGGCCTGAACTGCCCCCGCTGGACTGATGAACTGACCCCGGCTTGCCGTACATAGTAGCAGTATACGGAAAAGCCCAAAAGACAAAACACATGCCCCCGACTGCCGAAAGGCAGCCGGGGGCTTCTGTTTTTTTCAAAGCGGGTCAGATGTTGCACTCGATGCCCTCGTCCCAGGTGTCATATGGCTCGGGCGGCGCGGGGACCATGTTGTGCAGGTCGCAGTCGGCGCTGGTGACGGAGAAGGGCTTGGTCGGGACCTTGGTCCTTCCGTCGGGGGCCCAGCGGGGATCCCAGTTGTCGATCTGCTTGTTGGCGTGCTCGACGGGGAACGGATCGTCGGACCAGCCCTTGCCCTCATACGGCGTGTTGTAGCAGCCGTGCAGGTACAGGCGGTATATCTTCCATTTGCCGTTTTCCTTGACGAAGTCGAAGCGGTATTTGCCGTAGTTCCAGAGACTCTGGAGGCTGCCATCCTCGTTGAGGCAGGTCTCCATGCCGATGGTGCTCCAGACGGTCTTTGCGCTCTGGGCGTCTGCGGCGACCTCGATGACGGGAGTCACGAGATCGTGGACGAAAAGGCGTCCGCGCAGATCCTTCTCGCTCTCCCTGAGCAGACCGAGGAAGTGGCGCTCAATGCCGGCGCGTCCCTCATAGATGTTGCCGTTGAAAACGGCGCGGCAGCCGGGGGTGTCGAGGGCGAAAAGCTCGCAGGTCTCTTCCTGGCGGCTGGCGGAGTGCAGATTGACATAGCGCCCGAGCACGTTCTGGATCTCAATCACGGCCTGGAGCCGCTCGATCTGAAGCTGCATGTCCTGAATGGTTTTTTCGATGTCCATTTTTTCTCCTCCTGATAAATTAGAATGGGATATTATGGATGGCGATATACGAAAATACCACCTGCAAATTGATGCAGGTGGTGCTGAAATAAGGATAACACGTCCCGGATAGAATGGCAATTGCGGTTTGTGCACATAGCGGCATACCGGGTGGCTCGCAGAAATGGATTCGGCGGAAGCCCGGAGACTTCCGCCGTGGTGCGGGGGAAGGGAGATCAAATGAACTATTTGCTGCTGTACCGGTCCATAGCGGACTGTACGATGTCGATGCATCTCTGGAGCCCCTGGTCATATATTACGGAGACACATTCATCCCAGTCCTCAAGAGTCATGCCGCCCATGATCACCTGAAGCAGTATCTCGGTGGCATGCGTCTCGATGTCCGAATACAGGGAAGCGAGCTCCAGCGACTCGTCGATCGTCAGTGTAAGGTTGGTGGGAACGCGGATGTAATTATCCAGGTCAACATTGGAGAGCCAGATATCATAGGCTTCCATAACGTTTTCTGAATAACGGTAATCAAAGCGTGTAGGGTCAATGATGCCCGGCTCGACAAAGCTGGTATAGACAGCTTCGGTTTCCGTTGCGCCCATGCCGTCCGTTTCAAAAATGGCCTCGATAAATACGGGCTCGTGGTTCTCGTCATACTCGAAGCTTACGCCCTCAAGGCCGTAGTTTGCAAGGATAAATCCCTCGTGCGTGTACATGTAGTCAAAAGCCTTGCAGATTATATCCAGGTTTTCGCATTGGGTGGAAATACTCGCGCCGTATTTATACATGCGGGTCGGGTCATATGAGCTGTAATACACCTTGCCGCCCTCTTCCATCACGGCGTCGGGGATCGCCAGAGCCTCGAAGTCGGGATCGGTGGAAACGGCTTTGTACTGTTCCATGTTGGTCGCAAGGTCCACCCACATGCCGACATCGCCGCGTCCGATGAGATCGTGGTCTATATCACGCACGGGGTTGCTGACAAAGTCGGAGGTGAACAGACCGGCTTCATACCAGCGGTTCATCATCGCCAGATAATCGCGGAAGCCTTCTTCGGCAAAGCCGTAATGGACCTCGCCGTTGTCAACATAGAACGGAGAGCTGGCAAAACCGGTGCCGCCCGTTGCATAGCTGCCGCCCGTCAGACCCGCCAGCTTGTAGCCGGCAAGAAGCGCGTTGTTGTTGCATACGCCGAGCGGAGACATATACAGCGGCTCCTTGCAGCCGTAATTTGTCTTGAAAGCGGTAAGAACGTTGAAATAATCCTCGTAGGTAACGGGAATATCCAGCCCGAGCTCATCCAACCAGTCCTTCCTGACGGTAACTCCGGAGTTCGGCTTTTTGGGCGTTTCATAGATATATCCAAAGTTTGCAATGAATCCGTCGTCGGTGCAGACCTCCTTGTAAAGGTCCGGATCGGAGGTTATGAGCTTCTTGTAATTGGGGCAGTATTTGTCGATCTCGGGGGAGAGGTCTATAACTATTTCGTCCTCGATGGCCTTGACGGCGCCGCCGTTATACAGGCCGCTCAGCCCGATTATAACGTCTTTATACTCGCCGGAGGCCGCCATGACATTGAAGGCATCGCCGGCATTCATGGTATATACGTCAAATTCAAAATGGACGTTGGTTGCCTCTTCAAGCCCCTTGTAATAGTTCAGCTCGTTGTAATCATCGATGAACGGAGCGATAAACGGCGCTGTCTGGTAAAAATACGTAAAGGTAACGGTCTCTTCGCTGAGCGGAAGGTCGATAACATAGTCCCCATATTCATTGACCTCCGGTACCTCCGGGTCTGCGTACGGTGGGTCTTCCGGCTCCTGCGCCGGGGCGTACGGTGTGTTTGCGGACGGCTCTGGTGTGTTGGTCACGGCGTTGTTTTTTGCTTCTCCGCAGCCTGCTGCCAACGCCAGCAGAAGGAATACTGCGAGGATCATTGACAAAGCTCTCCTGAACATTTATAGCCCTCCCTGTTTTTTATTATATGCCCGCGGCGCTGTTAACAGAATCCGCGTAAAGGCTGATGGTAGTTCCGATAAGGCTCTCGTCGCCGGCACCGGTTATCTCGAGACAGAGAAAATTGTCCATGCCGTCGTAATATTCCATGTTGCTGAAGCGCTGTTTTACAACGGCGGAAGCTCCTGCATAAGCGAACCAGCTGATATCGCTCCGGGGGGCGATGACGACGCTGTCTCCAGGCACGAAGGCATAGCCGGGGAGCGCTGCTTCGCCGGATGCCGGTTTGGAAAGGCTGCAAAGCTCAACCGTTACGTCGGCAAAGGCGCAGATGGTGCCGTCTATGTATTCATTCCAGGCGTCCAGATCGACAAGGTATCTTCCGTTTTCAATGCGCTTGCCTTTGACTCTGGCGTGTGAAACGAGCGAGTTTCCAATGCAGGAACCTTTGGTTTGACGCCAGTTGAATTTGGTTATGAAACCGTCGTCGCCCATCCAGTTGGTTATGCAGCGGCAGATGGAATTGCGCTCCACCGCGCCCTGGTGGCCGCCGTTTGCGACTAGGTGGCCCTCCATAAAGTTTTCTATCACGTTTGTGCGGGGGTTGCACGTTTCCATGCCGATGAACTTGGAGCGGTCCTTTATCTGTTCATTCATGGGAACAAGGTCCTGATCCTGCCTTGCCACCGCTATGAGCGCCATGTCCCATATGGTCGTCGGGCCCATCGCGGACTCCGGCAGACTGTCGCCAACGCTGACGTCCTCCCAGAACAGGGTATCTGCGCCGCGCAGTTCCTCTGCTTCGTACACGCCCTGAACATAATCCAGCTGCTCGGGGGCGAATACGGGCGCTTCTTCCGGTTCCGGACGGAACGGTAGCATCTCCGGCGAATAATTGACGGCCATGTAGCATTTGGTGTGGGTGACAAGCTCGTCGTTCTGGTTATACATGTTCTCGTCGTGCTGCATACAGATAAAGCGGCGGAGAGGCGAATCCTCTGTGCTGATATCGCGCAGAAACGGCTTTTCGCGCCATATTTTGAAGCTGTCGCCAATGCGGACCGGCGTATGGAAATCCCAGTCCTCACCGAGCATCCCTCCGCCGGCCGGGAAGCCTGCTTCGGGGACGGGGTCC
>CAKSWM010000003.1 GCA_934511545.1 uncultured Oscillospiraceae bacterium
CGCTCCATTCCATTTCCGCAGGAACTGCGAAAACTGCATATCCGCTTGCTCCTTCTTCCTAAATCAAATCGAAACAGAAGTTTCGATTTGAGAAGGACGAGCAGCGAAGTGAGCGAGCGGTTGGTGTCAGCCGGCTGCGAGACGATACGGAGCTTGTGAGGACGCAGCCGTCCCCTTTTGGATTTCCCCTCCTGAGGAATGGCCGGGTACCGTTTAAAATCAACGGTTCTAATGCAGCGGCCCTAATAAGTGCGTGCTATACTTTTCCTTTAATCAACCGCGCTGCTCACGCTACGCGGGGGGGCGATTGCTGTGCGATGGTTAAAGCATTTCATCTCATCCGAGAGCCCAGCGCAGCGGGTCTCGGCTGAATAAGGAGAAATTACTGCGTTTGGCGAAGCTTTTGCTTCTCACGTTAGCGGAAGCAGAGCGATAAGCTGTCACTTTCGACGTTCCGCGCGTGGCGTGAGCAGCGCGGTTGATTCGACGTAGAGACTAGCAATCACTTTTCAGGACAACGTCTTAGAAATGTTGATCACTCTCGTACCCGTTAACGGTTTAGGAGGGAGAGCCCAGAGAGGGGCGGCTTTGTAAAAGCCCCTCTCTGGCCTGTTCTTTTGGTGACTTTTCTTGCAGGAGCAAGAAAAGTTACCCCCTGCGGAGCAGACGCACTCTGGATGCCATCCAGATTAAAAACTAAAAGATAAAGCGAGCAAGAAAAGTACCTCTCCGAAGGAAACAAAGCTTAGTAAAGCTGAAAGAAAAAATAGAAGTAAAAAGTTAAAGCCCCCCTTGCGGAGCAACCCCCTGCTTGGTCAAGCAAAAAGATAAAAAAGCGGCGGACCATCAGAACAAAGGTCCGCCAAAGGGGTTGTGGGATAAAGATATGAGCCGGGTTCGGGCGTATCCCGAACCAATTGGATAAGCTGTAACAGGATAATACTATATCCCGGCGGATTTGTAAATAGCGAGGAAACACTAGTTTTGTCGAAAGGAGGCATCCGCCAAAACATGAGGGAGATCGACATATCAGTCATAATAAACGAGGTCGCGCGGCTGTGCATAAAGGCCAACACCTGGCTGCCGCCGGCAACGGCGATGCTCATAGAATGCGCGTCCGAAGCGGAGCCGTCGGAGGCGGGGCGCGGGGTCCTGTGCGACCTGCTTGAAAACTTCACATGCGCCGCGCTGGAGGACATGCCCATCTGTCAGGACACCGGAATGGCCGTCGTGTTCGCGGAGATCGGGCAGGACGTACATATAACCGGCGGCGCGTTTGAGGACGCCGTCAACGAAGGCGTGCGCCGCGGATATACTGAGGGCTGCCTGCGCATGTCGGTCGTGGAGGACCCGCTGCGCCGCGTCAACACGAATGACAACACACCGGCCGTTATCCACACGCGGCTCGTCCCCGGCGACAGAATACGTCTCGAGGTGGCGCCCAAGGGCTTCGGCAGCGAGAACATGAGCCGGACGAAGATGTTCCTGCCCTCGTCCGCGCCGGAGGATATAATCGACTTCATCGTGGAGACCGCCGATATCGCGGGCTCAAACCCCTGCCCGCCGATGATACTCGGCGTCGGCCTCGGCGGGACGCTGGACAAGGCAGCGCTTCTGGCGAAGCGGGCGCTCGCGCGGAGCATGGACATGCGCAATGCCGACCCGTTCTACGCCGAAATGGAGCGGCGCGCGCTGGAGCGGATAAACGACCTCGGCATCGGCCCGCAGGGCTTCGGCGGCCGCACAACGGCGCTGGCCGTCAATATCGAGGTGTTTCCGACGCATATCGCGGGCCTGCCCTGCGTTGTCAACATGGGCTGTCACGCCACGCGCCACGCGGAAACGACAATCTGAAAACGAAAGGAACAAAAATGATGAATCCTTATTACCCCCATCTTTTTTCACCGCTGACGATAAAAAAGACGCGGTTCAGAAACCGCATCTTTTCCGCGCCGAACTTCATCCCCTGGGTCACGACCGACCACAGGCCGGACGACAACTTCATCCGCTATTATGAGGGGAAGGCAAAGGGCGGCGCCGCAGCCGTCTGCGTTCCCGGCGGAACGCTGGATATCGACCGCGGCCTTGCAAACGGCGCCGGCGCGAGCTGGCTGGAGCTGACGGACCACATTCTGCCGCGCCTTGTGGAGGTATCACAGGCGATACGGCAGCACGGCGCGGTGCCCTGCTTCCAGCTGGCGCACGGAGGGATCTATGCCGAATGCTACGACGGAAAGGGCCCTGTCGGCCCCTCTCCCACAACGCGCTGGGACGGCGTTGAGGTGCGTGAGATGACGGTCGAGATGATGAACGCCTATGCCGACAGCTTTGCCCGCGCGGCGGCGCTCGTCAAAAAGGCGGGCTTTGAGATGGTGCAGCTCCATGCGGGGCACGGCTGGATGCTCAGCCAGTTTCTCTCGCCCGAGTTCAACAGGCGCACGGACGAATACGGCGGCAGCCCCGAAAATATGGCGCGCTTTCCCATTATGGTCATCGACCGCATCCGCGAAGCCGTGGGCGGGGATTTCCTCATAGAGTGCCGCATCTCCGGCGACGAGCTCGCGCCGGAGGGCTATACGCTCGAGGACAGCATCAAATTCTGCAAGCTGATACAGGACAAGGTGGATATCATCCACGTTTCCGCCGCCCGCGACTCCACGGACGAGGGCGCAGTGCGCAATTCGCCGGTGATCTATTTCAAAAACGGCTGCAACCTGTATATGGCGGAGGCTATCAAAAAGGCCGTGAAGATCCCCGTGCTCTCCGTCGGCGCCATCAACACGCCGGAGCTTGCGGAGGAGGCGATAGCCGGGGGCAGGGCCGATCTTATCGGCATGGCCCGCGCCATAATCGCGGACCCCGAATTTCCGAACAAGGCGAAGCACGGCCTGCGCGACGAGATAAACCCCTGTCTGCGCTGCCTGAACTGCCTGACGGGCGAGCACGCGCGCGACGCCTTTGCCTGCGACGTAAACCCCGTCACCGGGCATGAGCGGCGCTTCGACCACATCCCGGAAAAGGCGGCGCACAGCCGCAGAGTCGTCGTCATCGGCGGAGGGCCGGGCGGCATGAAGGCGGCTGTCACCGCCGCACAGCGCGGCCACGATGTTACGCTGTTTGAAAAGGAAGCGGAGCTCGGCGGTATACTGCGCTTTACCGACAACGACGGACTGAAGGCCGATCTCCGCCGCTATAAAAACCATCTTGTTGCGATGACGGAGAAGCTCCCGATAGACCTGCGCCTCGGCGTGCGCGCGACGCCGGAAATGGTCAGCGCGCTCCGCCCGGACAATGTTATAATCGCGACCGGCTCTGTTCCCGCGGTGCCGGATATTCCCGGACTGCGCGAAAATGCGGTACATGTGCTGGATGCCTACGGCAGCGGCGCTCCCGCGCCGGGTGAGCGCGTGATCCTGCTCGGGGGAGGGCTTTCCGCCTGCGAGACTGCCGTTGACCTTGCGCAAAACGGCCATAAGGTGACGATCGTCGGGCGGCGCGATATCCTCGCGCCGAACGCGAACTGGATGCAGCAGGAGGGACTGAAGGTGCCCGTGGAGAAATACGGCATCACGGTATATACCAACAGCGAGGCCGTGGAGGTGCTCGAAAACGGCGCGCTCATCCGGGACCGCGGCACCGGGGAAGAGCGCTTTATCGAGGGCGACAGCGTTCTCTATGCGCTTGGGATGCGCTCCAACACCGGGGACATGGAAGGGTTCTATGACAGCGCGATCGACGTCACCGCCGTCGGGGACTGTGTGTCTCCGCGCCATCTCGGTCCCGTTATCCGCGAGGCGTTCTATGCGGCGCTGGACATCGGGTGAGAAGCGCTCTGCCGCAGTGCTTTTCAGGCAAGACAAAGGCTCCCTGTGTTCAGGGAGCCTTTGCTTATTGCCCGTCCAGGGGTTTCAGCATGGCTTCCGGACGTATGCCGAACACGTCCGTGATGCGCAGCAGAAACGACGCGCCCAGCCGTCTGGGGACAGTTCCGCTCTCGAGCTGCGCGATCGTATATTCGCTGGTTTCAGCAGCCGCGCCATTTCCCTTCTGGAATAACCGTGTTTCTTTCTGAGATATGCTACGTTTTCCGCGAATACTTTAAGTTCATTATCGGTGTTCATACGCATCCTCCCTGATAGAATAGACTCCATATGGGTAGAATATCTGAAAATAAGATAAAATATAATATCTCATTCTCAGATATTATATCTTTGTACCCGGTGATCAGGATGCGTTATGAAATAATGAGGTTTGAAACGATAAGGGATCTGCGCATTGACAACGGCTACACCCAGAAGGAGATCGCCGAGTATCTGCACATAAAGCAGAACACTTATTCACAGTATGAGATCGGAGTGTTGAACTACCCGATAAGCGTGCTCATGAAGCTCGCGGACCTGTACGGGGTCAGCGTGGACTATCTGTTGGGGAGGACGGACGAAAAAGCTCCGTATCCGCGAAAGGAAAAGAAATAAAAAAAGCCGGGACGCGGCCGTTCATTGAACGGATGCGTCCCGGTCATTATTTTTAAGCTATGCATATATCTCCTCGCGGCGGGGCGTCTTTTCCCCCTCGCGCAGACGCTCGCCCGCGACGGCGAGCATGAGCTTGATGCGGTTTTCCTGGTTGACCCTGGTGGCGCCGGGGTCATAGTCGATGGGCACGATGTTGGCCTCGGGCAGCATCGTGCGTATTTTTCTTATCATGCCCTTGCCGACGATGTGGTTCGGCAGACAGCCGAAGGGCTGCGCGCAGATGACGTTTTCATAGCCGTGCTCGATCAGCTCCATTATCTCGCCGGTAAGCAGCCAGCCCTCGCCCATCTTGCAGCCGGTGCCGATGACGGGCTCGGCAAGCTCGCGTATATGGTCCGCGGAGGCGGGCGCCACGAACTTCGGACACTCGGACACGGCCTCAATGAGCGCCGTTTCAAACCGGCGCAGATATGCATACAGCGCCTCGACAAGCTTTTTGCGCGCGGCGCTGCCGCCGTAAAGCTCGATATCGCGGATGTTGTTGATGACGCAATAGAACAGAAAGCCCATCAGACCGGGCACCATGACCTCGCAGCCCTCGCCGGCCAGAAATTTTTCGAGGTTGTTGTTGGCCAGCGCCGAATATTTGACGTATATCTCACCGACGATGCCGACCTTTACCTTCGGCGTTTTTTCGATCGGAACGGCGTCGAACGAGGCGACGATGCGGCGGAACACCCCGTGCATCTGCCGCGCGGCAAAGTCCTTTCCGCTGACAAAGCTGCTTGAAAGTGTGTCGATCCAGCGGTTTATGAGAGCGTCGGTCTCGCCCGCGTTCACCTCGTAGGGGCGGGTCTGGTTGCCCAGCAGCATCAGAAGGTCGCCGCAGGCCACGGCTGCCATCGCGCGGCGCGCCAGAGGAAGGGTTATTTTGAAGCCGCTGTTTTTTTCCATGCCGAGGCTGACGGAGATCACGGGGACCTGGGACAGTCTCGCGTTTTTGAGCGCCTTGCGCAGCAGGTGGATATAGTTCGAGGCGCGGCAGCCGCCGCCGGTCTGGCTCATCATCAGCGCGGTGTGGTCAACGTCATATTCCCCGCTTTTGAGCGCGGCGATCATCTGGCCGATGGTAAGAAGCGCGGGGTAGCAGGTATCGTTGTGGACATATTTGAGCCCCTCGTCGATTACGCTCTGGTCGGTGCTGGTCAGCAGCTCGATGTCGTAGCCGTAGCTCTGGAACACCTTTTGCAGTATATGAAAATGTATGTCGCACATGTTGGGAAACAGGATCTTGTATGTATCGCGCATTTCCCGAGTGAATTCAACTCTGTTTTCCTTGTCCAGCATAAGACCAGTCCTGTTCGTTCTTTTTTTCGGAGACCGCCGCGAACAGGCTGCGCAGCCTGATCTTGACGGCGCCGAGGTTGGTTATTTCGTCTATCTTGATCTGTGTATATATCCGATTCCCGGCCTCGAGGATGGAGCGCACCTCGTCGGTCGTTATCGCGTCCACGCCGCAGCCGAAGGACACGAGCTGCACGAGGTTGAGATCGGGGTTTTTGCTCTCGGAAACATATTTTGCCGCGGCGTAGAGCCGGGAGTGATAGGTCCACTGGTCGAGGACCGACGTCCTGACAGGGTCCATCTCCGGCGCGACGGAGTCCTCGGTTATGAGAACCGCGCCGCAGTCCGTTATGAGCTTGTCTATGCCGTGGTTGACCTCTGGATCGAGGTGATACGGGCGGCCGCAGAGCACGATGACGGGCAGACCCTCGCTCTCCGCGATGCGGAGATATTCCTGCCCCCTGTCGTGCAGCAGCGACATGTAGCGGCGGTACTCGCAGAAGGCGGCGTCCACGGCGCCTGATACCTCCCGCAGGGAAAAGCCGCCGAATTCGCGGTCAAGTATTTCGCAGAGCCGCTTTTTGAAGTCCTTTACCCTGTGTATGCCGAGATAGTCATAGATGTATCTGGTTTCCTTCAGCCTCGTCACGTTGGCGCCGATGACCTCCGGATAATAGGCGACGACCGGGCAGTTATAGTGGTTGTCGCCCTTGCCCTCGTCGATATTATATGTCATGCACGGGTAGAATATGGCGTCCACTCCGGCGTCCAGCAGCGCCTCGACGTGGCCGTGCATCAGCTTTGCGGGATAGCACACGGTGTCCGAGGGTATCGTTTTCTGGCCGTAGAGATAGAGCTTGCGGCTCGATTCCGGCGAGCGGCGGACGCCGAAGCCCAGCGTTTTGAAAAACGTGTGCCAGAAGGGAAGCAGCTCGAACATGTTCAGGCCCATCGGCAGGCCGATGGTGCCGCGCGGCCCCTCGCAGTCGGCATAGGCGTCGAGAAGCTCCTTTTTATAGTCGAAGAGGTTATATTTTTTTCCGGCGTTCTTGAGCGCCAGCGGTTTTTCACAGCGGTTTCCGCCGATGAAGCGCCCGCCGTTGTCAAAGGTGTTGACCGTCAGTCGGCAGTGGTTGGAGCAGCCGCTGCAGGTTATCGCCTTTACCTCGTGGGTGAAGGTTTTCAGCCTTTCGGCGGTTATGATGCCGCTGCTTTCGGGGGCGTTCTTCTTCGCCCAGAGCGCCGCGCCGAAAGCCCCCATCAGTCCCGCGATCGCGGGACGGGTCACGTTTCTTCCCGTCTCAAGCTCGAAGGCGCGCAGGACCGCGTCGTTGAGGAAGGTGCCGCCCTGAACGACGATGTGCTCGCCGAGAGACGCGGCGTCCGTGACGCGGATGACCTTGTAAAGCGCGTTTTTGACGACGCTGACGGAAAGTCCGGCGGAGATATTCTCGATGCTCGCGCCCTCCTTCTGCGCCTGTTTGACGGAGGAGTTCATGAACACCGTGCAGCGCGAGCCGAGATCGACCGGGCGGTCGGCGAAGATGCCCTTCTGCGCGAACTCCTCGATCGAATAGCCGAGCGCGCCGGCAAAGGTCTGCAAAAACGAGCCGCAGCCGGAGGAGCAGGCCTCATTGAGGAAGATGTTGTCGATGGCTCCGTTTCGTATGCGGAAGCACTTTATGTCCTGCCCGCCGATGTCGATGATGAAATCGACGTCGGGGTCGTATTTTTTCGCGGCGGTAAAGTGGGCTATCGTTTCAACGACGCCCATGTCGATGTGGAAGGCGTTTTTGATTATTTCTTCGCCGTAGCCTGTCGAGGCGGAGGCGGCGATGTTTATGTCCGGAAAGCGTTCATAGATCTCCTCGAGGAAGCTCTTTATGAGCGGGACGGGGTTGCCGCTGTTCGGCATGTATTTTGTAAAGACCGGCTCTTCGTTCTCGTTGAGAACGACCGCCTTGACGGTCGTGGAACCGGCGTCGATGCCTATGTATGCGCGCTTTGACTCCGTAAGGGGCCGGTTCTCCGGTGAAATGTCAAGGCTGTGACGGGCCTTGAAGTCCTCGTATTCGGCCTCCGACGAGAACAGGGGGCGGCTGCTTTTGAACTCGCCCGTGCCGGAAAAGGCGGCGATCTCGTCTATGACCCGGTCGATATCGACGACCGTGCCGTCGTCCAGCAGCGCCGCGCCCAGCGCGACGAAATACAGCGAGTTTTCGGGACAGCGTCCCTCAAGTCCGAGCGAGCGGTCGAACGCCGCGCGAAGCTGGCTGAGAAATGTCAGCGGGCCGCCGAGGTAGACGACGTTTCCCGTTATCTCGCGTCCCTGGGCGAGTCCGGCGATAGTCTGGTTGACCACGGAGGCAAAGATGCTTGCGGAAACATCCTCCTTGCGCGCGCCCTGGTTGAGCAGCGGCTGAATATCGCTCTTTGCAAAAACGCCGCAGCGCGAGGCGATCGAGTATATCTTGCCGTAATCCTTTGCCAGCTCGTCCATCTCGTCCGGCGAAACGCCGAGCAGGGTCGCCATCTGGTCGATGAAAGCGCCGGTACCTCCCGCGCAGGAGCCGTTCATGCGGACCTCCATCGCGCCGGAGAGGAAAAGGATCTTTGCGTCCTCGCCGCCGAGCTCGATAACGACGTCCGTTTCCGGCAGAAGCTGCCTTATCGCGGCGCGGGTGGCATAGACCTCCTGATAAAACGGAAGCCCCGCCTTCTGGGCAAAGCCCATTCCCGCGGAGCCGGAAACGCAGAGAGAGCATTCCTTCAGTCCGGGAAACTCTTCACGTATCTGCCGCAGCTGCTGAGCCGATTTTTCGGATATGCGCGAATAGTGACGCTCGTATTTCCTGTATATTATGTTGTTTTCGTCGTCGAGCACAACACACTTAAGCGTCGTTGAGCCGACGTCCAGTCCGATCCTTATCATACGATCACCTTCAACTCCCGTCTGGTCAGAGCCTGTAAATTATAGCATGCAATTATGAATAAATCATCAATATTCGACCGGAAATCAATGGTTTTGTCTGATTTTCCGGACTGCCCGGCCGCGCCGGGGAGAGCTTTGTATAAAATATACCATCGGTTGACAAGGACATACACGCCTGACAGCACGTCTTTTCGGCGCTTTTTGTCCTTGTCAGCCGATGGTAAGGTCCATTCCGGCAATAACTGCGCCTTTCCCGCTGCGACCTGCGCACGGCGGGAGCGTGGAAGCGCACAAAAAGCCTCCGGGGGCATTCAGGCCCGCCGGAGGCGATTTATCAGGCGAACTTCGCGTATATCGGAGAGGGGTCAAAATCCGCGTCCGTGACGTCCGGATTTTTGCGGATGCGGCAAAGGAGCGCCCGCAGCTGGTAGGTCCCCATTGCGGGATCAAAGGGTTCGTCCATGCTGGTGAGCACGTTTGCGTTGACCTCCATAAGGCCAAAGTCCGGCTTCTCCGGTTTCTCCGGGAACCACCAGCCGATCTGGCAGTTAACGACGCCCCTGAGCATGCGGTCGGTAACGCGCGCTTTCTGGGTTATGCGGCCGCGGGGCGACTCAATGTATATCCAGTCGCCGTCGGCTATGCCGTATTCCGCCGCAGTATCGGGGTGAAGCTCCGTTATCGGATAGGGATTCATTTTTCGCAGTGAGGGCATCTGCCGGTTCTCGGAGATGAAATAATAGAGACTGCGTTCTCCGGTATTGAGGATGAGCGGATATTTGTCCAGAAGATCCGGACGGCTGACAGGGCTTTCGGGAGGCTCTTCGTAATATGGAAGCGGGTCATAGCCAAAACCCTTCATGACGGTCGAATAAAGCTCGACCTTGCCTGTAGGCGTGTTGAAGGGCTTTTCGCCGCGCGCGGCGCGCGCTTTGTAGCGCTCATATTCTATCGGTACCTCGACGTGGCCCAGATCGCGGAGCTTTTCAAGGGTCAGACCGGCGTATTCGGGATAGTTTTTGCGTATGAAATCCAGCTGCTGCTCGTGGATCTGTTCCAGCGTCTCCGCGCCGTAGTCCTTGCCCATGCGGCGGCACAGCTCGATGAAGATGCGTTCATCCTGCCTGCATTCGCCGACCGGTTCGACAACGTGCTGCTGGCTCAATATCGCATGGTCGGCGAAGGTCGGACCGGAATATACCGCGTCCACCTCCAGCCACGAACAAACGGGGAGAACAACGTCTGCAAGGCGCGTCGTCGGGGTCATAAAAAGCTCCTGAGAACAGATAAAGTCTAGGTTTTTGAAGGTCCCGAGCGTTTTTTTACTGTCGGCAAAGCCATTGAGCCCGTTATTGCCGCAGAGCATGAGAGCCTTGATGGGATAGGGCTTTCCGGTACGCATGGCCTCAAAAACGGTCGGGATGTGGGCGGAGGCAAAATACTTGTCCTTGCCGGCAAGAATGTGGAAGCGGTCCGCTCCCATGCGCAGAGCGCGTTTTTCACCCAGCCTTTCCGTCAGCACCGGCGGGTCGGGCAGAATGTGCATACCCTCGATGAAGCCGCCCTTTTTGTCGATGTTTCCGGTGACGGCGGGGATACAGGCTATCGCGCGGACGGTCTGGAGACAGTTCGGTGTGTGCTCGATGGCGCAGCCCCACTCCAGAGCGCCGGTCCTGCTTCCGGCGAACAGGCGCGCGGCGCCCGCGACAGCTTCGGCAGGAACGCCGGTTATCTCCGAAACGCGGGACAGGGGATATTCGGAAACACGCTGTGCAAGCCGGTCAAAACCGAAGCACCAGTTTTCAACAAACTCGTGGTCGTAAAGGTCCTCGGAGATGATGACGTTCAGCATGCCGAGAGCCAACGCATCGTCCGTGCCCGGACGCAGCTGAAGATGGAAAGCGGCCTTGTCCGCAAGCTCGTTTCGCTTCGGGTCCACGACGATGAGCCTGGACCCATTCTTTATCGCGTCGCGGAAGCGGAACGAGCTTTCGCAGTCCGCTCCGGAGACGGCGGGATTGGCGCCCCAGACGAGAATGCAGCCGGGGGTTTCATCGCTGTAATAGTCGACCATGGGTGCGTAGCCGAACATCATCTCGCCGGTGCTGACGCGCGGAAAGAAGCACTGCGCCGTGCCGGGTTCGAACCAGTTCGGCGTGCCGATGGCATTGGCAAAGCGGACGACATAGTTCAGATGGTGGCGGCCGGTGCCCTGTGCGACGGCGACGGACTGCATGCCGTATTCGCGCTCGATCGCGAGCAGCTTTTCGGCGATGATGTCATATGCCTCGTCCCAAGTGATACGCTGCCACTTGCCTTCGCCGCGCTCCCCGGCGCGCTTCATGGGATATTTCAGACGGTCGGGGTGGTAAAGCAGCTCAAGTCCGGCAAGGCCCTTGGGACACATGCGTCCGCGCGAAAGGGGAGAATCGGGATCGGGCCGGATCCGGACTGCTTTGCCGCCGCGGACCTCAACGATGGCTCCGCAGCCGCCGTGACAGTTCCGGCAGGCTGTTTTGACGAATTTGACTTCTTCCATTTTTACACTCCTCAAATATAGTTTGGGGATGATCGTTCATTCAACGCGCTCAAGCTCAAAGAGGCTCTCATCGAAATAGTACAGCAGCGCCGAACGGGTAACGGCGAAGCTGTCCGTGTGCAGCTCCACGACGAGGACGCCGTTTTCGATGCGGCTGCCGGCAACGCCCTCAAGATGAGGGAACACGTTCGCTTCAAGCTCCGCCTGAAGCTCGGCGGGGTGTTCCGCGTAATATTCCGTCGTCTCCGGAGCTTTATAGCCCTTGATCGGATCGCGCCCGGCCGTCAGGCACACCGCCGTGACCAGGACCGCCATAATGAGGAAGAGCGCGCAGCCAACGGGGCGTATCTTTTTTATAAATTCCTCTCCCATATCAGTCCAGCGCGTCCTTTCTCAGATAGTATTCAAGCTTTTTGTAGCCGCTTATCTTTTCCGCCGTTTCCGCGGTGGGCGTGCTCGTCAGCGCGCCGTTTTCGCGCACCATGCCTGTTGCGTGGATGACGTCCGCATAGCTTCGCAGATCGCGCAGCGCGTTTATCTGGGCGCTGCCCTCCCAGCCGAGCAGGTCGAACAGCTCCGCGGAGAGGAAGCAGGGGGAGAAGCTGCCCTTGTCGCCGGTGGTGTAGCTGCCGCCGATGACGGCCCTTGCAGCGTCGTTGGCCCATATGACCCAGGGAGTGCAGTAATAGTCGTAAAAGCCGAGCTCTCCGTCGAAGCTGATGCCCAGCTCCTCATAGACCCACGCGGAGTCGCCCAGCCAGGGGTTATGGTCGCCGAAGATGACGAGGACCACAGGCTCGTCCATCGCGCGCAGACTGTCCACAACGCCGCGCAGAGCCTCGTCCGTCTCGGCGACGCCGGCAAAATAGTTGTTCAGGATATACCAGGCGCGCTCGCTCACGCTGCCCTCGGCGACGTAGGTCTTTTCGCGTTCAAGCTCGGAGTCGCTGTAAGGCCCGTGATTCTGGTAGGTGACGGAGAAGTTGAAATATGGCTCGCCGCTTTCGACGGAATCCTCCAGCAGAGTTACAAGGTCGGGAAGAAACTCGTCGTCGTGTATCAGGCCCCAGCCCTCGGGCAGGGTATAGCGGTCCTCGAAGAAATGGGCGCTTTCAAAGCCCATGTATTCCGCAACGTTGCGGCGGTTGTAGAACCATTCGTAGCCTGCGTGGCAGAACTCCGTGCGGTAACCCTGTTCGTCGAACCAGCGCGCAAGGGAATATACCGGCGAGCGGTATTCAAAGAGCTCCGTCGTGCCGGTCAGGAAGGCGCGCTCCGTGTCGATCGTGCCGCCGGCGAAAATGTTTGTGACCAGCTCGCCGTAGGCGGATTCGGCCTGGAGCTCGTGCAGGAATGCGTATGGGTCGTCCGTGAAGCTGACGGCGCCGAATTTTGAAAAGTCGTTATAAGCCTCGAACATCACGCCGATGATGTTGATTTTTTCGCCGTCCGTCAGGCCGCCCTCCGGATAAGAGGCGAGAAGCGCGGCAGATTCCTCCGTGTCATAGCCCTCCGGCCGGTTGTCGGAAAGCTCCTTCGTGCTGTAAATGAGCGGATATATGAAGCCGCGGCAGATATACTGGTCGGTGTCCGACCAGTATGACATCCTGCCGTGCAGGTTTTCCGTTTTCTGATAGATCGCGTCGCTGCGGTAGAGCGTGAGATAGCAGGTGCAGCCGACCGCGGCGACGAGCACGGCGCCGATCACCCGCACAAGGCCCCGGCTCACCCGCGCGCGGAGGAGAAAGAAGCTCATCACAACGGCGGCGATGATGAACACGACGGTCACGATCATATAGGCGTTGACCGGGATGGAGTAATTGCCGGAGATGTTGGCTGCCTCGGAGATATAGCGCACGTCCGTTGCAAGCAGTGGGTCGTTGCGGAGAACGAGCTTGGCGTTGTTTATAAATGTCGGGATGATGACGATGAGCCCGCTTGAAAGTATGCTGATCCAGACGCGGTTGGAGATGAAATAGGCCAGAAGCGTTATCAGCAGCACGGGCAGCAGGTTCAGAAGGATTATGAGCGGGTTATGGAAATAGCTCAGAAACGTTACGCCCGCATAGCGCCCCTTGGCGAAAAAAAGGCTGACAACGCCCAGCCCTGCCGACCAGGTCAGCAGGGCGAGGGCATTGAGCAGCCAGTGCAGGTTACGGTAAAGGCGCTTTGAGCCGGGGGTATAGAACAGTATCGCCTTAACAGTTTTCATGGGTTCAGAAAGCGATGCGCTCGGCGATGTAATTTCTGACCTCGCTGATGGGGATGCGCACCTGTTCCATGCTGTCGCGCTCGCGGATGGTGACGCAGTTGTCGGCGGGGGTCTTGTCGTCGCCCACGGTCTGGAAATCGACGGTTATGCAGAAGGGCGTGCCGATCTCGTCCTCGCGGCGGTAGCGCTTGCCGATGGAGCCGGCGTCGTCGTAATCGACCATGAAGTCTTTGGAAAGCTCGGCGTAAAGCTCCTGTGCGGGGCCGGCCAGCTTCTTGGACAGGGGCAGCACGGCGCACTTGTAGGGAGCCAGAGCCGGGTGCAGGTGCAGCACGGTGCGGACGTCGTTCTTCTCCGCGTCAACGACCTCTTCGTCGTAGGCGTCGATGAGGAAGGCCAGCGTCACGCGGTCCGCGCCGAGGGAGGGCTCGACGACATAGGGGATATAGCGCTCGTTCTTCTCCTGGTCGAAATAGGTCATGTCCTTGCCGGAGGTGTTCTGGTGGGCGGTCAGGTCGAAGTTCGTGCGGCTTGCAACGCCCCAGAGCTCGCCCCAGCCGAAGGGGAACAGGAACTCGAAGTCGGTGGTGGCGTTGGAGTAATGGGACAGCTCCTCCGGGTCGTGGTCGCGCAGACGCAGGTTCTCGTCCCTCAGGCCGAGGTCGAGCAGCCACTTGTGGCAGAACTGCTTCCAGTATGCAAACCACTCAAGCTCGGTGCCGGGGGTGCAGAAGAACTCGAGCTCCATCTGCTCGAACTCGCGGGTGCGGAAGGTGAAGTTGCCCGGGGTGATCTCGTTGCGGAAGCTCTTGCCGATCTGGCAGACGCCGAAGGGGAGCTTCTTGCGGGTCGTGCGCTGGACGTTCTGGAAGTTGACGAATATGCCCTGGGCGGTCTCCGGACGGAGATAAACGGTGTTCTTCGCGTCCTCGGTGACGCCCTGGAAGGTCTTGAACATGAGGTTGAACTGGCGGATATCGGTCCAGTTGTGCTTGCCGCAGGACGGGCAGCAGATGTTGTGCTCCTCGACAAATTCCTTCATCTGGGTCTGGGAAAGCGCATCGACGCTCTTGCCGAGGTCGAAGTTGTTCTCCTGGCACCACTCCTCGATGACCTTGTCGGCGCGGAAGCGCTCCTTGCACTCCTTGCAGTCCATCAGAGGATCGGAGAAGCCGCCGACATGGCCGGAGGCGACCCAGGTCTGGGGGTTCATCAGGATGGCCGCGTCTAGACCGACGTTGTAGGGATTCTCCTGAACAAACTTTTTCCACCATGCTTTTTTGACGTTGTTCTTGAGTTCAACGCCGAGCGGGCCGTAGTCCCAGGTGTTTGCAAGTCCGCCATAGATCTCGCTGCCGGCGAAGATGAAGCCGCGGCCCTTGCACAGGGATACGATTTTGTCCATTGTTTTTTCGCTGTTTTTCATTGTTTATATCTCCTTTCCGGCGGCTGGCTGCCGTCGGGGTATTATGGGGTTTTGGCTCTGCAGAGCCGAGGGGTAGTTGTTTTTTACTTTTTCCTTCTATTTTTAATCTGGATGGCATCCAGAGTGCGTCTGCTCCGCAGGGGGTCACTTTTCTGCTCGTGATACTTCTTTTTTCCTCTCAGCCTTACCAGGCTGGGTTTGCTTCGCAGAGGCGCTTTTCTTGCTCCTGCAAGAAAAGTGCCCAAAAGAACAGGCTTAAGAGGGGCTTTTGCAAGCCGCCCCTCTTAAGAATCACCCTCCTAAGGGACGACCGGGTACCGTTTTGAAATCAACGGTTCTAAGGCACGGCCCTAGTAAGTGGTTGCTATACTTTTCCTTTAAACAACCGCGCTGCTCACGCTACGCGCGGAGGATGATTTGCTGTGCAATGGTTGGCGTTTTTTCTCAGACGAGAGCCCAGCGGAGCGATAAGCTGTCACTTTCGACGTTCCGCGCGTAGCGTGAGCAGCGCGGTTGATCTAACGTAACGATTTGTAAAGCCCTTTTGCTTCTGGGCTTGCTATTCTGATTTCAAGCGGTACCCGGCCACTCCTTAGGAGGGGAAATCCAAAAGGGGACGGCTCGCAAGAGTCCCCTTTTGGCGTCCCTTTTGCATACTTTTCCGGACGAGCGGAAAAGTATGTCCCTCTGAAAGAGCCCTGGCTCGGTTGAGCTGAAAGTTAAATTAAAAGCAAAAAGGCAAAATATAAAAAAGAAGTTACGCTCTCTTAAGGTGATCGAAGCCCTGGAAAACGCGCACACCGGTGTAGGTTTTGACCTCCTCCTGTCCGGTCAGCGCACGCAGAGCGCCGGCGGCGAGAGCTTCCATTTCGAACTCGCCGGGATAGGCGCGGATCTCGGCTATCTTGCCGCACATTCTGGTGAGTCCGGCGACCACGTTCTTGTCATGCACGATGCCGCCGCCGAGGAGTATCGCATCGACGTCGAAGTTCAGCACGGCCGCCATGGCGCCGATGTCCTTGCCGATCTGATAGATAAAAGCGTCGTAGACGAGCTTTGCATATTCGTCGCCCTTCTCGATCATGGCCACGACGTCGAGAGTCTCGCTGGTGCCGAGGAGATCGACAAAGCCGCCGTTCTTTATCAGACGGTCGTACATCTCGTCGCGGGTCCACTTTCCGGAGTAGCACAGGTCCATGAACGGGATCGCGGGCAGGGCTCCGGCGCGGGTCGGGGTCATCGGACCCTCGCCCATGATGATGCTGGTGGAGTCAACGGCGCGGCCCTTTTTATGGGCGGTGACGGAAACGCCTCCGCCGATGTGGCAGACGACGAAGTTGCAGTCCTCATACTTTTTGCCCATCTCGGCGGCCGCGCGGATGGCGGTCTCCTTCTGGTTGAGCATGTGGACGTTGCTGGTGCGGTATACGTCGTGCAGACCGGTGACGCGGGCGATGTCGTCAAACTCGTCAGTGTCAGGCGGGTTGAGGAAAAAAGCCTTGCCGCCGAACTCCTTGGCGAAAGCGTCCGCGAGAGGTCCGCCGAGGATGGCGGGGTGGACGGTGTAGCCGGAGAAGCAGTCCTCGACGACCTTGTCGGTCACGCCGTAGATGCCGCCCTCGCAGGGCTGGACGCCGCCGCAGCGGGCGACGAAGCAGTCAACGCCCTCGAGCGTTTGTCCCTGGCGCGCGACTTCCTCAAGAATGGTCTGCTTGCGGTAGGGGAACTGATCGGCGATGGTCTTATATTTTGCAAGCTCCTCCGCCGAGTGCACGGCCTTGGAGATGAAAACGGGCTGGTCGTTTTCAAACATTGCGATCTTGGTGGAGGTGGAGCCGGGGTTGAGTGCAAAAATCTTGAATTTCTTCTCGTTCATAGAGGTGCGTTCTCCTTTTTCATTCTTTATTTTCTTTCTTTTTCAGCTTTTCTTTTCTGCCGTCCGGATATTGTACCCAGGTGTTGTCGAGCACCTGGCGCGCGCCCTCGCGCCATTCGGCAATGTATTCTTCGCGCAGCTTCTGCTGTTCGGCGGTCTCCGCCTCTGTCAGCGGGCGCTGCTTTTTAAGGCGCGCAAGTTCGTTTATGCGGTCAAGCTTTGACTGTTCCATATCTTTCAGTTCCTCAGGCTGTGCAGCGGGGCGGGGATGCGCCCGCCGCGGTTTATGAAATCGGCGCTGGACTGGCTTCTGACCGGCATGACCGGCGCGGAGCCGAGAAGTCCGCCGAATTCGACGGTCTGGCCGACGTCCATGCCCGGCGCGGGTATCAGGCGGACGGCGGTCGTCTTGTTGTTTATCATTCCTATCGCGGCCTCGTCCGCGATGATGGCGGAGAGAGTCTCGGCGGTCGTGGAGCCGGGCACGGCGATCATATCCAGCCCGACGGAGCAGACGCAGGTCATCGCCTCGAGCTTTTCCAGCGACAGAACGCCGGACTGCGCGGCGGCGATCATTCCCTCGTCCTCGGATACCGGGATGAACGCGCCGGAAAGGCCGCCGACGTGGCTGGAAGCCATGACTCCGCCCTTTTTGACGGCGTCGTTCAGCAGCGCCAGCGCGGCGGTGGTGCCGTGGGTGCCGCAGGTCTCAAGCCCCATCTCCTCGAGTATGCGCGCGACGCTGTCGCCGACGGCGGGCGTCGGGGCCAGGGAGAGATCGACGATGCCGAAGGGGACGCCCAGACGGCGCGATGCCTCCTGCGCGACGAGCTGGCCCATTCGGGTAACTCGGAACGCGGTCTTTTTTATCGTTTCGGCGACGACGTCGAAGCTCTCGCCGCGGACGGCCTCGAGCGCGTGGTGGACGACGCCGGGGCCGGAGACGCCGACGTTGATGACGCGGTCGGCCTCGCTCACACCGTGGAAGGCGCCGGCCATAAAGGGGTTGTCCTCGACGGCATTGCAGAACACAACGAGCTTTGCGCAGCCGAAGCCGCCGTTTTCGGCGGTGAGCTCGGCCGTCCTTTTGATCGTGCGCCCCATGAGCGCGACGGCGTCCATGTTGATGCCGGCTCTGGTCGAGCCGACGTTGACGCTCGAGCAGACGAGCTCCGTTTCCGCAAGCGCCCGGGGAATGGCGCGGATGAGCCTTTCGTCAGCCGGGGTCATGCCCTTCTGCACCAGCGCAGAAAAGCCGCCGATGAAGTTGACGCCGGTCTCGGCGCGCGCCCTGTCGAGCGCCATGGCAAAGGGGACGTAATCCTCCGTGTCCGAGGCGCCCGCGACGAGGGCGACCGGCGTTACGGAGATGCGCTTGTTCACGATGGGAATGCCGAACTCCGCCTCGATCTCCTCGCCGGTCTTTACAAGGTCCTTCGCGGAGCGCGTTATCTTGTCATATATCTTGCGGCAGGCGGCGGCGGGGTCGGAGTCGCAGCAGTCGAGCAGGGAGATGCCCATCGTAACGGTGCGGATGTCGAGATGCTGCTGCGCGAGCATGTCTATCGTCTGAAGAATTTCGGAAGGGGTTATCATAACGGCGCCTCACCTCATATTCTGTGCATCGCGTTGAAGATATCCTCGCGCTGGATGTGGATGTCGAGCTCGTTCCGCTCGCCCTCCTCGCGCAGAAGAGCGGAAAGCTCCGTAAAGTGAAGGGGACATTTTCCGGTGTCCACAAGCATTATCATCGTGAAGTATTCACGCAACACGGTCTGGCTTATGTCCAGAATATTGACCTGATTCTCGGCGAGCAGGGCGCTTACCCTTGCGATTATGCCGATCTGATCCTTGGAAACGACGGAGAGAATTGCTTTCATTTATTGTCTTACCTCTTTCACAGATTTCCCAGCTCATCCAGAGTCTTTTCAAAGGCGGGGATGAAATTCTCGATAAAGTATCCGACCACGGGCAGGTCCATCCGGTCGAGCGCGGCGCGGGTCTGAGCCTCCGCGCTGGAGAAGTCCCCGTTTCCGGTTCTGCGCTCCTGGATACACTTTATGTAGGCCGAGAGCTTGTCCGCGGCCTTGACAAGGCGGTATTCAAGGGTGTCCTCGTCCGGGGAGAGAAGCCCGGCGTATTCGCCCTGCATCTCCTCTGGCAGAAAGCTCAGGAGCCTGTCGGCGGCCAGCCGCTCAATGTCCTTGTATGAGCGCGTGAGCGTTTCGCTGTGGTATTTGATCGGCGTCGGAAGGTCGCCCGTAAATATCTCGGAGGCGTCGTGGAAAAGCGCCAGCGCGGCGCAGCGCAGCGCGTCGCAGTCCGTTCCGAAGACCTCCCGGGAGATGACGGCCAGAGCGTGCGCGAAAACCGCAACGTCATAGCTGTGCTCGGCAACGTTTTCGCTTTCGCTGTTTCGCATGAGGCCCCAGCGGGCAATATACCGCTGGCGGTAGACAAGGGCGAAAAAATCGCAGTTCATGCCTCAGACCTCCGCTTCCGCGAGCTCATCCCGCGTGTGCTTTACAACGCTCTTGCTCTTCCAGACGCCGGAGCGGTAGCGCAGCGAAACGACGGAGAGCGAGACGACCCAGCCTATCGGCATGCTGACCCAGCAGGCGTGGTAGTCCATTTTGAAGCCGTATGCGAAGATATAGGCGAATATGACGCGGAAGAACAGGCTGGAGAGAGTTCCGATGGTCGAGAATATGACGTCGCCGCTGCCCTGGATAACGGCACCCACGGCGAAATAGGCGGAGAATATGACAAAGAAAATGCTTTGAAAACGGATGTTCTCGATAGCCTGACCCATGGCTGTGCCGCCGACGCCGAACAGTGCGGCGAGCGGACGGGCAAAGCAGAAGGTGCACAAGCACACAAGAAGCGTGCTGCATATCTCAAGGAAAAGAGTGGCGCGCAGGCCGCGCGTGATGCGGTCGAGCCTTCCTGCGCCGATGTTCTGGCCGGTGAAGTTTGCCATGCCCATGTTGAAGCCCATGATGGGCACCATCGTGTAGCTCTCTATCCTTGTCCCGACGGTACAGGCGGCCATGGTGAACTGGCCGTAGCCGTTGATGAGGCGCTGGACAAAGACGCTGCCGAATGAGACAACGCACTGCTGTACCGTTGTCGGTATGCCGAGACGGAGACACAGGCGGCATTTTTCGCCGACGAAGCGGAGCTCCGAAAGCCGGAAGCGCAGCATCTCGTATTTTTTGTTCATGTAGATTATGCTGGCGATCATGCTGCATATCTGGGCGATGACGGTGGCGATGGCAGCGCCCGCGACGCCCCAGCCGAACACGATAACGAACAGCAGGTCGAGCACGAGGTTCATGACCGAGGAGATGCACAGGAAATACAGCGTGGCCTTTGAGTCGCCAATCGCGCGAAGGATATAGGCCACGGCGTTATAGCCGAACTGGAAGATCAGCCCCGCGGCGTATATAGCAAAATATTCGACGGCATAGTTCTGGATATCGCCGGCTTCGACGTTCATAAGCCCCGCGATAAGCGGACGGGCGAAAATGACCCCGGCCACAGAAAAGACGACGCCGAGCGCGGCAAGCAGCACAAAGGCGGTCGAGGCGGCCTCGCGCAGATCGGTCAGGCGCTTTGCGCCGAAAAACTGCGCTATCATGATGCCCGCGCCGTTTGAAAGGCCCATTGCGGCCGACAGGAACACCATCGTGAGGGGGGTGCAGGTGCCGATCGCGGCGAGAGCGGCTTCGTTTACATAGTTCCCGACCACGATGCCGTCGATCGTGCTGTACAGCTGCTGAAGCAGCTGCCCCATCATAATGGGCAGAGAGAAGATCAGTATCCTTTTCCACTCCACGCCCGTTGTCATATCGTTTTTCAAGCTTTCCGGGTCCTCCTTGTTTTCCCTTTTTTCAGTTTATTCAAATAGCATCCTACATCTTATCATGACAGAGGGCTTTTTACAATCATAATCTTGTGTGCATGAAATCGAAAAATATGAGCAAAATCAATAAATTCCTTGCAAAAGGCGGACGGTAGTGATAGAATACCGCGTTGGTTTTATATGAACTGTGCTACATCGCTTATATATTTTAATTGGATGTGTTATATATGGAACTGAGAAACGTTGCAATAATCGCTCACGTTGACCACGGGAAGACGACGCTGGTCGATGAAATGCTCAAGCAGGGTGGAGTATACCGCGAGAACCAGGAGGTCGTGGACAGGGTCATGGACTCCGGCGACCTTGAGCGCGAGCGCGGCATCACTATCCTTGCCAAGAACACCGCGGTGCACTATAAGGACGCAAAGATAAACATCGTCGATACGCCGGGTCACGCCGACTTCGGAGGCGAGGTAGAACGCATCCTCAAAATGGTAAACGGCGTCATCCTGCTGGTCGATGCGGCTGAGGGCCCCATGCCCCAGACCCGCTTCGTCCTCTCCCGCGCGCTGGAGCTCGGCCACCGCGTGATCGTCGTCGTCAACAAGATCGACAGGCCCGACCAGCGCGTGCACGAGGTCGTGGATGAGGTGCTGGAGCTGCTGCTCGACCTTGACGCAACGGAGGAGCAGCTTGACTCCCCGATGCTCTTCTGCTCCGGCAGACAGGGAACGGCGTCCTATTCGCCCGACGTTCCCGGCACCGACCTCAAGCCGCTTTTCGACACGATACTCGACTATATCCCCGCGCCGGAGATAGACACCGAGGCACCGTTCCAGATGCTCGTATCCAGCATCGACTACAACGAGTTCGTCGGCCGCATCGCCGTCGGACGCATCGAGCGCGGAACGGTCAGACAGAACCAGGAGATATCCGTCTGCAACTATCACAACCCCGAGCAGGCCGGCAAAAAGGCAAAGGCCACCGCGATCTATGAGTTCGACGGCCTGGCCCGCGTTCCCGTGACCGAGGCCTCGGCCGGCGAGATCATCGCCATGAGCGGCATCGGCGATATAACCATCGGCGACACGATATGCGCGCCCGATGCGGTCGAGCCGCTGCCTTTCGTCAAGATCAGCGCCCCCACCATGGAGATGACCTTCTCCGTAAACAACAGCCCCTTCGCCGGACGCGAGGGAAAGTTCGTCACCTCCCGCCAGATACGCGAG
>CAKSWM010000004.1 GCA_934511545.1 uncultured Oscillospiraceae bacterium
TATTCATCCAGAGCCACGTCCCCGCGCACGCCCAGCTCGGCTGGGTGCTCGACTGCTACACGATGTTCGGCGAGCTCACGCGCATGACCCAGTTCAAGGACAAATCCGCCAAAAACGCGGAAAACGTCAACGCCGGACTGTTCACCTATCCCGCCCTCATGGCCGCCGACATTCTGCTGTACCAGGCAGATCTCGTGCCCGTCGGCGAGGATCAGAAGCAGCATGTTGAGATCTGCCGCGATATCGCGCAGCGCTTCAACGGCATCTACGGCGACGTTTTCAAGCTTCCCGAACCCTTTATACCAAAGGTCGGCGCACGCATCATGTCCCTCACGACGCCGACAAGCAAAATGTCCAAATCAGACAAAGATCCGAATGGATGTATCTATATTCTCCAAAAACCGGAGGATATTATGCGCTGCTTCAAAAAGGCAGTCACAGACAGCGACACCGAACACTGCGTCCGCTATGCGCCTAAGGAGAAGCCCGGCGTTTCAAACCTCATGACCATATACTCCGTCGCAACGGGCAAGTCCTATGACGAGATCGAGCGCGAGTTTGACGGTCTTGGCTACGGAGCGTTCAAGCCCGCGGTCGGTGAAGCCGTGGTCGAAATGCTGCGGCCGATACGCGAGGAGACCGAGCGCATCCTTGCCGACAAGGCATATCTTGAAAGCGTTTACCGCCGCGGCGCGGAGGAAGCCTCCCGTGCCGCAAACAGAACGCTGCGCAAGGTCTATAAAAAGCTGGGCTTTGTTACCGGCTGAAAACAGGAGTTGCTCCAATGCTTTCTCAAAATGCTGAACTGATAACGACCGTCCTGCTGGCTCTGGGCGCCGCCTTCATAATCGCTTTTGCCT
The DNA here is from genome assembly GCA_934511545.1 of uncultured Oscillospiraceae bacterium. GTDB lineage: Bacteria > Bacillota > Clostridia > Oscillospirales > Oscillospiraceae > CAKSXP01. Next base: position 861 of record CAKSWM010000004.1, read on the forward strand.
CGACCCCCATTGTAAAGTCCTTCGCGCAGAAGGTCGGCGCAATGGACATCCCGAACGAGGCAAGGCGCGTCCACGATCACCCCATCCCCCGCATGGGCGGTCTGGCGATATTCTTCGGCTTCGTGATAAGCGTCGTGCTCTTCGCGGACATAACAAAACAGATACAGGGAATCCTCATCGGCTGCGTCATAATCGTCGCCACCGGCTCCATTGACGATATCGTTTCTCTCAACGCCTGGTTCAAGCTGGCGCTCCAGACGATCGCGGCCGTTGTTGCGGTGCTCCACGGCGTCGTGATAGAGGTGCTCATGAACCCGAACGTGTTCAGCGACACGCAGCACCTCTTCCTCGGCGTGCTCTCCATACCCGTGACCATTATCTGGATCGTCGGCATCACAAACTCCGTCAACCTCATCGACGGGTTGGACGGGCTTGCCTGCGGCGTGTCCGCCATAAGCTCGGTCACGATGCTGGTAACGGCGCTTCTGGTCTCGGAGGGCAACGTTGCCGTGATCCTCGCCGCGCTCGCCGGGGCCTGCCTCGGCTTCATCCCGTATAACTTCAACCCCGCCAAAATATTCATGGGCGATACCGGGGCGCTGCTTCTCGGCTATGTTCTCGCCACGATCTCGGTCGTCGGCATGTTCAAGTTCTATGCCGTCGTCACCTTTGCCGTGCCGCTGCTTGCAATGGCACTGCCCCTTATGGATACCCTTTTTTCCATCGTCCGGCGGCTCATCCACGGCCAGAGCCCGATGCACCCCGACCGCGGACATTTTCATCACCGCCTGATAGACATGGGTCTGACCCAGAAGCAAGCCGTATCCGTCCTCTATTCCATCAGCGCGATACTCGGCCTGCTCGCCGTCGTGCTGACCACGAGGAGCGAGATCAAGTTCCTGCTTCTCATAATCGCGTTCTGCATCGCTGTAACGATGGGAGTTTTTCTCATGCGCACGCTGCGGCAGATCGAACTGGACAGGCACGCCCAGAAAAAGCCGGAGGAAAAAACCGATGAAAAAGATTAAGGTCATGTCCGTTTTCGGCACCCGTCCGGAGGCTATCAAGATGGCGCCTCTGGTGCTGGAGCTGAACAGACGCGAGGATATGGACAGCGTTGTCTGCGTCACCGCGCAGCACCGCGAAATGCTCGACTCGGTAATGGAGGTCTTTGGGCTCCGCGCCGACCACGATCTTAATATCATGGCCCCTTCGCAGACTCTTTCGGACATAACCTCCCGCGTCCTGCGCGAGCTTGGCGCCGTCCTTCAGAGCGAAAAGCCGGATCTCGTGCTCGTTCACGGAGACACGACGACGACATTTTCCGCGGCGCTCGCCGCATTCTATGAAAAAATACCCGTCGGCCATGTTGAGGCCGGTCTGCGGAGCTACGACCGCTATTCCCCGTTTCCGGAGGAAATGAATCGCTGCATGACGGCGCGCCTTGCCGCGCTGCACTTCGCCCCGACCGCGAAAAACGCCGGTAATCTGCGCGCGGAGGGCATTTCCGACGGAGTTTTCATCACCGGAAACACCGTGATCGACGCAATGCGCTATACCGTCGGCGGCGAGAGCTTTTCGGACAAGTTTCTTTCCGGCTTCGATTTTTCCGGTAAGCGCGTCATCGCGATGACATGTCACCGCCGCGAAAACTACGGCGAGCCAATGGAAAACATCTTCCGCGCCGTCCGAGCCATTGCCGACGCGCGGCCCGACGTCGAGTTTATCTATCCCGTGCACCTGAGTCCTGCCGTACGCGAGTGCGCCGGGCGTCTCCTTGGGGGGCATGAGCGCATACACCTTATAGAGCCGCTGGATGCAATGGACATGCACCGACTGATGGCAAAAAGCTATATGGTCATGACCGACTCCGGCGGCATTCAGGAAGAGGCTCCCGCACTAGGCAAGCCCGTGCTTGTCCTCCGCCGGGAGACCGAGCGGCCCGAGGCCGTCGAGGCCGGGACCGTGCTTCTGGCCGGCACCGCGCGCGAAAATATCGAGAGTCTGGCGCTCAGCCTTCTCGACGACAGGGGAAAATACGCCGCCATGTCAAAAGCCGTCAACCCCTATGGTGACGGCAGGGCCTGCGCGCGCATCGCGGACGCCATTGAGTTCCGCTTCGGTCTGCGCGCGGAAGCGCCCGAAGAGTTCAGGCCATGAAAAAGAATCTTTTCACCATAGCGGTCATCGCCATGATCGCGGTCACCGCGATCGTGACCGTGCTCATAATCACGCTCGACGGAGGGGAGACAGCCTCCGTCATCCTGCCCTCCGCCCCGGCGGCGCAGGAAAACGTCTCCGCGCTCCCGGACGGGGACTTCGCGCCCCAGGGCGTCGCGGTCATAACGCCGCAGAACGTCCAGGCGGTCATCGCCTCGCTTGAGCACAGTACTGACTATTTTGCACAGATGACAACGCTTCTCACCGCTTCCAACGGCACGCATGAATCGCTTGTGAGCATGTGGGTCAGGGGCGATACGACGCGCACCATCGTCACGGAGATCGACATGGTCAAAAACATTCTCACCGACGGAAACGAGTACTGGATCTGGTACTCCGATGACGCCGGGGCCGTCTTTCACGGAACGGCGGGATCACGCTCCGCCGCCCTGGCCGAGGCCCTCAACGGCCTGCCGGACTACACCGCCGTTCTGGCGCTCGATCCCGCCGATATAACCGAGGCCGGCTATGTCCAGCGGGACGGCGGATCCTGCATCCGCACAGTCGTTTCCGGGTCCGACGGGTCCGAGAGCGAATATCTGATCTCCGTTGCGGACGGCCTCCTTGCCGGATACACGCGCTATGAAAACGATGCGGAGGTCTTTTCCCTCCGCAACGAATACACCCAGCTCTCCCCCAGCGATGACAGCGTATTCAGGCTGCCCTAACCGAGAAACATCGCGCCCATCATAAGCAGGAAATCCTTGTCTCCGCTCTCTCTGTAAAGCAGATAGAAAATGAGCAGCAGGAGAATATCTTCGAGCTCCAGCTTATCCGGCGAGAGATTTGACAAAAGACCGCCAAGGCCGCCGCCGAACAGGGATGGCGGCGATGGCGGTCTTTTCTCTGCTGTTTTTTCTCTCGGGGCATAGCGTTCTCCCGAAGCCGCCGCAGCAGGCGCGCGCTGTTCCGCGTCCTGCACCCGTATCACCTGTCCGGTATTTCCGATATACCGGTTATACGCCATCGCCCGCACCTCCGTTTTCGCCGAACGCCGCCCCCGCTATCCGCGCTATCCGCGCTATCTTCAGTGCTCTGTCAACCTTGCCGCGGCGTTTTTCCGCCAGATACGGCTTCATCGCCTCCAGCAGAGCGGTCTTATCGCTTCCTGCGTTTGCCGCCGACATGACTCTGCCCAGCCCGGCGAGCATATCGGCGTCCGGCGCGGCGGCCCCGTGCTTTTCCGTTCCGCCCTGCTCCGGGTCTCCTCCGAACATACCGGACAGTTTTTCCCCCAAGCCCCCGTCCATCAGGTTTTTGGCCATCTGCGCAACCTTTCCGAACTCCTCCGGGTCGCTGAGCAAACCGTTCAGTTTGTCCTCAAGCTCACTCATCCGCTCTGCACCTCCCTCAGATCACTTATCCATCATCGAGCCGAGCTTCCTTGCGATCGCTTTTCCGTCCTCCGTGCTCATGACCTGCTGCAATATTCCGCGCAGGGCCTCCATATCCCCGCTCTTTGCCGCCTTTTCAACGGCGTTTGCGTCCAGCATCCCGCTCAGGCGTTTTCCCTCCGGTGATTCGGCTATCGAGCGTAGTTCCGGCGCCTTGCCGCTCTTCTGAAGCATTTTCCCGATGTCCTCCAAATCTCGCACTGCTTTCTACCTCCTGAAACATTTTATTCCGCAAATACAGAAAAGGTGACTGTCCCAATGAAAATTCTTGTACTTTCCGACTCCCACGGGCATATCGAGAATATGTCCCGCTGCGCCGGGGGGCTCTATCCCGACACCATAATACACCTCGGCGACTGCACTTGTGACGTTTCGGCGCTGAAAAAAGAACTGCCCCGCACACCGATCATCAATGTGCGGGGCAACTGCGACTCCGATAATACTGTACCGGAGCTTGAGATAATTGAACTTTCCGGCCACCGGCTGTTCATCTGCCATGGCCACAGATACGGCATTAAGCTCTCGCTCGACGGTTTTCTGACCAGCGCGATGTGCTCCGGCGCGGATGTCGCTCTCTACGGCCACACCCACATCCCCGATCTTCGAACCGAAAACGGGATACTGATCCTCAACCCCGGTTCCGTCGGGCGCGGCCGGCGCCCGACCTGCGCTCTGCTGTCGCTTGAAGAGGGAGTTCCGCCGCGCGCGGAGATCCTGCCGGTCACGGAGCTGTGACAGGCTCTGTCGGCTCGGCCGGAGCATCCGTCGCCGGAGGCTCCGTGGGCTGTTCGGGCGTCGGAGTTTCCGCCGGCGTGGGCGTGGGCTCCGCCTTTACCTGGAACACGGCGTATATCGTGTGGTCGCCCGTCACGTTCGTGAAGGTATAGCTCTCAACGGCTCCGACGCTGGTCCCGTCCACCTTGACCTCGCGTATCTCGTATCCCTCGTCCGGCGTTATCGTGAAGGTCATGCTCTCGCCGTCGGTAACGGACACCTGTCCCTTGGGGCTGACCGCGCCGCCTTTTCCGGCGGTCACGCTGATGGTGTGGCCCTTCGGCGTAGGCGTCGGCGCCGATCCCGTGGACAGGGTCACAACGACCATTCCGCCCTTTGAAAGCTCGACGCCCTTCTCCGGAGACTGCGTCACAACGCGGCCCTCCTCAACGGTGTCGCTGTAAACGCCCTCGGTTTTGGTGATGGTAAGTCCGAGTCCGATGACAAGATCGCGCGCTTCGTCATAGGTCCTGTTCGACAGGTCGGGCACCTGCACCTTTGCCGCCGGCTCGTCCGTCTCTTCCGGAGCGTCGCTCGCGCCGCCTTCAGATACTGTCAGCACAATGTTGTCCTTTTTGGACAGTTTTTTGCCTTCTTTTACGCTCTGTCTGATAACCGTGCCCTCGGGCTCGGTGCTTTTCTCATAAACAACGGTGACTTCCAGCTTCAGATCATAGCTGTCGAGTATCGTCTTTGCGCTGTCCTCGGTAAGTCCGACCAGATCCGGCATGTACTGCACCTCGTCATTCTTGCCGAAATCAAAAGCGCCGCTCATTATGCACAGCACGACGGTCAGAATGGCAAGAAGCGCGACCGCGCCGACTATGAAGCCCTTTCTCCGGTTGTCAAGACCGCGGCGCTCATCCTGATAATACGCGCTGTCGCTGTCTATCGGCGCACGATGGCGCTGCGGCGGCTGTTCCTGCGCCGGACGCCGGGTGTTCTGTACCGGGCGCTGAGGATTCTGTGCCGGGCGCCGGGTGTTCTGTGCCGGACGCTGGGGGTCCTGCGCCGGGCGTTGGGGATTCTGTACCGGGCGTTGGGGATTCTGTACCGGACGTTGGGGATTCTGTACCGGACGTTGGGGATTCTGTACCGGACGTTGGGGAACGGCATCGCCGTAATGCTCCGGAGTCTCACTGAGTATCTCGTCAACAGTCCAGACATGCTCGTCCCCGGAACGCCCGGACGGCTCCGCTCCTGCCGCCGGTCCCTCATCCGGCTCATCGGGAATTATGTAATATACCGCGCCGCACACCGGGCATTCGCCCAGTGAAGCGTCGATCTCGGCGCCGCATTTGCGGCAGATGATCTTTCTCATTTTTCTTGTGCCTCACTTAAAAATTGTCTTTCATGCCGGGTATAAGACGTTTTGTAAAAAACAAATGTTGCATGGTTAAAATAGTATACTATTTTGCCGCGCAATATGTTAAACTTCTGTAAAAGGAGGTTTTTCGTCATGAAAACCGCTCTTGTAACGGGTGCGTCCCGCGGGATCGGCGCGGCCATCGCCCGCGCTCTTTCGCGTGACGGATACCGCGTTATCATAAACTATCACAACAGCGAAGCCGCTGCCGCCGCGCTGGCAGAGGAGATCGGCGCGGAGATCTGCCGCGCGGATGTTTCCGACAATGCCGCCGTTGAGAAAATGTTTAACGACATCGGGCGCGTCGATACGCTCGTCTGCTGCGCCGGTACCGCAAGCTACGGCCTGTTCACGGACATGAGCCATGAGCAGTGGCGCGCCCTTTTCTCCGTCAACACGGACGGCTGCGCCAGCTGCTGCCGCGCCGCCATACCCGGCATGGTGCGCCGAAAGACCGGCTGCATCATAACCGTTTCCTCGGTCTGGGGCGTTCACGGAGCTTCCTGCGAAGCGGCATATTCCGCCTCCAAAGCCGCCGTCATCGGCCTTACGCGGGCGCTGGCAAAGGAGCTCGGCCCTTCCGGCATACGCGTCAACTGCATCGCCCCTGGCGTTATAGACACGGATATGCTTTCTCCCCTCACGCAGGAGGATAAAGCCGCCCTTGCGGACGAAACGCCGCTCTGCCGTCTGGGCCGTCCGGAGGATGCAGCGGAGCTCGCCGCCTTTCTCGCTTCGGACAGAGCCGCATTCATCACGGGCCAGGTCATCGGCGTGGACGGAGGATTTGCGCTCTGATTCTACCACAGGCGCGGCGGCGTGGCAAGCATTTGAGCTTTTCCCTTGACTTAAGCGAAAAAAAAGGCTATTCTTAAGAGTAAATCAACTATAGAAAGGAACCTGCGAACATGGCCTTGATCCCAAAAAACACATGCCGCAGATGCCATCACGAGTATTCGGGGCTTAAGAGCAGATGTCCCTACTGCGGAACGAGAAAAACCTCTTCCAGCACCCGCACGGCAAGGCCGACCGCCTCTGCCCAGCCGGGTTCCTCCGCGCGCGCACGGGCCAATGCAAACGCCAGATGGCAGATGATCTTCGGAGGAGTTCTCATAGTCGCCATCGTCCTCGCCGTTATCACACTGACGGCTGTCAGTCTCGGAAACCGGGAGAAAAAACAGGCCGAGGCCGTTTCTCCAAGCAGCGCACCCATCGAAACGCCGGAGCCCATCGACACTCCCGCCCCCACGACCGCGCCGCCGACGGAAACTCCCAACGTCACCAGCATAACGATAACCTTCCTCGGCTCGGAAACGAGCGAGTTTGCAATGAACCCCGGCGACCAGCTCCAGCTCAAGGCAAACCCCTATCCCCTCGACGTCAATGCGACGGTCGAGTGGAAAAGCTCCAACGAGGGCATCATGACAGTCGACGACACCGGCCTTGTCACCGGCGTGTCCAGCGGCTGGGCGGATGTCACCGCGACCTGCGGCGCAGTTACCGCGACCTGCAAGGTCTGGGTCCGCTGACAAAGTCAGAAAAAGTACCGGCAGATGCCGGTACTTTTTTGACCTTTTTGAAAAAAATGCTTGACAATATATATTTCATGCGCTATAATTCCTTTTGCTGAGTTCCCCTGAACCGAATATTGATATGGACGATTGGCGCAGCTGGTAGCGCATCCGCTTGACGTGCGGGAGGTCACAAGTTCGAGTCTTGTATCGTCCACCAAAGCGAGATGATCCGAACCTTAGACCGATTGGTCAGAGGTTCGGATCTCTTTTTTTACCGAAGAAATTGAAGCCCGGCAGCGAAAAAGCCTGTGCCGGATGGCTCTGCGCTTTTTATATCGGACCGGGCGCCTTCCGGCTTGCCCGCATTTTCTATCTATGATATACTGCGATCAGCGATTTGAAGGGAGACCTGAGTAATGAAGCGAATACTGACCATTGTTCTTGCGGCGCTGCTGTGCCTGTCCGTCGTTCCGGCTGCTTATGCCGAAAACGCCGGCGTGACTGAGCCCAGGCAGGCGGCGGAGGCACTGTATGACCTGGGTCTGTTCAGGGGAGTCGGGTATGAGGCGGACGGAGAGCCGAACTTTGCGCTGGGCACTGCCCCCAACCGGGCGGAGGCGGTCACCATGCTGGTGCGGCTGCTTGGCAGAGAGAGCGAGGCTCTGGCTGGTAACTGGACCACGCCCTTTACCGACGTACCCAAGTGGGCGGTTCCCTACGTTGGCTACGCCTATGAGAACGGACTGACAAAGGGCGTCAGCGAAACCGCGTTCGGCTCCGCCGCCGCGGTGACGGATTCACAATACCTCACCTTTGTGCTGCGGGCACTTGGATACTCCAGCGAGACCGATTTCAAATGGGACGCCGCCTGGGAGCTCTCGGACAAGCTGGGCTTTACCGCCGGCGAATATCCGAAGGACTCCGCCTTCCTCCGGGGAGACCTGGCGGTCATCTCCTATAACGCACTGTCCGCCGCCTATAAGGGCAGCAGCCGGACGCTGCTGGAGTCTCTTGCCGAAGCGGGCGCCGTCGACCTTAACGACGAAAATAAGCTTCAGTTCTATCGGGTGCTGACAGATGTCTCCGCCCGGCACAGGACTACAGTCACCACACCGGTGGATGATTCCGCACTGAGCCGCTACACGGTCAGCGACTCCACCGCAAACCTGCTGACGGACAGCGAGATCAGTGCTCTTCTGGCAAACTCCACCCATCAGAGCACGGTGTCCCGCGCCGAGGCGGAGAGCGATGTGGACCTCCTCTTCCGCGCCCTGCGCAGCGCATACTGCGCCTACTACTATTTCGGCGCGGACAAGTTCGAGACGGCGCAGCGGAACGTTACCCAGTGGCTGAATCAGTTCACCATGGTGAAGGTGACTGATCTGGAGGACAAGATCGCCGATGAGATGAGCTTTGCCCGCGACGCCCACGCCGTTTTCTGTACCAGAGCTTCGGAAGCGGACGTCCGGTATGAGTATTTCTATGTGGACGGTCTGCGCCTCTATGCGGAGGACGGCAGCTACTACAAGGTAGAGGGCGGCGAGCGCTGGTATCTCCGGGAATGCTCCGACAGCCGGGTGAGCATCCGGCTGACCCTGATGGAGGACGGAGAGCTGGTCTACGCCCCGGTCCTGTTCGTGCCGCTGACGGAGGTAAAGAACTGTACCCTGACCTATCAGAACGCATCCGGCAAAACGAAAACGGAAACGGCTGCGTGGACGCAGAGCCGCGCCTACTCCGGGACCCTGCTGCGTCCGGATGTGAAAAGCTTCCGTGAAAACGGCATCCAGTATATCTCGGTGCGCAGCTTCATGGGGGACTATGACGCAGATCTTCAGGACTTTGTGGCCAGCGGAAAGGATGCCCGTGACGCCAAGGCCATCGTCTTCGACCTGCGGGCAAATCATGGCGGCAACGACCAGTACGCCGGCAACTGGGTCCGGAATTTCACCGGAACAGCGCCGAAATACAGCGTGGCGGTGGGCAACCGTTACAGCAAGCTCCGCGCGGCGGCGATGGGCGAGGGCTCCGGGCTGGCAGGCAGCTTCCAGCAGTTCAAGCAGACCGGCGTATTCCAGAATAACGACATTCCCATCATCGTGCTGGTGGACGACGGCTGTGCCTCCTCCGGCGAGAGTATGCTGAACTTCCTCAAGACGCTGGACAACACCATCGTCATCGGCACCAACTCCGGCGGCTACCAGCTCTGCGGAAACGATATCTCGATGACCCTGCCCAACACGGGCATGTACCTCTACTTCGGCGTGAGCCTCACCTTCCCCTATGTGATGGAGAACGTGGACTATAAGGGCTACGAGCCGGACGTCTGGTGCAGCGCCGACACCAGTCTGGATGCGGTGCTGAATATGATGGTGCGCTATCAGCTCACCGACCGGGCGACGGCGGATACCATCGCCGCGAAGGCCGCCGTGAAGGACGTGGCCATGGAGTTTGGCGGCGTAAAGGTCAGCCCCGGTCAGACCTTCAGCAGCGGCGCGGGGGAGCATATGCTCTATCCCACGCTGGACGGAAAGCGCGTCACGGACTATACCTACACGGTGGGCGGCAGCGCTATATTGTCCCACAGCCGCACGGCGGACGGCGGGATCAAGGTCAAGGTAATCGGCAGCGGCACGGAGACCATCACCGTCACGATCGGCGGCGCGGACTACCGCTTTTACTGGCATTCCGACGCCAAGGTCAACGTGGGCGACGCCCCGGACGGCGACCTGACACTTATCTTCAAGGGCAACGTCGTGAAGCCGGGAGAGCAGTTCGGCGCGTGGAAATGGGTGTATTTTCTCGATGTGATGGTGAACGGGCAGCGGGTGACAGACTTCACCTACACGGTGGACCGGGACGGCATTCTCTACCACCGGAAGACCGCAGACGGCAAAATAGCCGTGAGCGTGATCGGCAACGGAATAACGCCCCTCACCGTTCACTACAATGGGAAGGACTATTCCTTCATCTGGGTAACGGAGGGCTTCGACGGCGACGTCTGCGTACCGGATGACCCGGAAAACGTCACCCTCCGCTGGGGAGAGCATGACATTTATCCGGGCGAGGCCTTTGGCACCTGGGAGGGCAGCTACAAGCTCTGGCCCATGCTGGACGGAAAGACGATCACGGACTACACCGTACGAAACGAAAACCCGGAGGTCGCAACGGTACAGAAGGCGGCGGACGGGTCTGTAGAACTCACAGTGGTGGCCGACGGCTCGGCGCGGCTCACCTTCACGGTGAACGGCAAGGACTATACCTTTTACTGGTATGCAGCGAGCCCGGACTGAACCTAGCACCATTTAAAAATAGTACACTAAAAAAGGCACGCCCCAAGCGTGCCTTTTCTGCGTTTTTTACCTCAAGCTCCCGCTTTCTGAACAGCAGCATATTGACAGCCGCAAAAAGATGTAGTATCATCCATTTTAGTTGATGCTACATCTTTTTTGGGAGGCACATATGGACATCACAAAAAGAAAGATCACAAAAATATCGCACGAGGTGAGCAAATTCACCGTCCGCACGCTCCGGCAGGACGGTATAGGTACATCGGAATTTGACGTTATCCACGCCATACGCAAAAACCCCGGCATCACGCAGGCGGATGTATGCCGCATCACCGGCATGGACAAGGGCGCGGTGGCAAGGCAGACCGCCAACCTCGAGGCAAAGGGCTATATCACCCGCGCGGAGAATCCCGGCGACGGGCGCAGCAGGCTTCTGTTTGCAACGCAGAAGGCCGAAGAACTCAAAAACTCCAAGGCGCACGTTGAAGCCGCCTTTTACGAATGGCTGATACAGCCGCTGGACGAGGACGAAAGGAAGGAGTTTTCAAGGCTTCTCGACATCGTCTATCAGCGCTGCAAGGCGGAGAGCCGGGCGGGTTTTCCGGAGATGGAAAAAATAATCAGAGGTGGAGAACGTGATGGAGAATAACAAAAAGAAAAAGCTTTCCCAGGCCATGCTGTTCATTCTTCTGTTCGGCATAGTCAGCCTGTTCTCGGACATGACGCACGAAGGTGCAAGCAGCATACGCGGCGCATATCTGGCGCTGCTGGGGGCCTCCGCCGGGACGATAGGCTTCATCTCCGGACTGGGCGAGCTGATCGGATATTCCATGCGCTATGTATTCGGCAAGCTGACCGACAGGACAAAGCGCTACTGGCCGATGACCATCGCCGGCTACATACTGGATGTTCTGGCCGTACCCGCGCTCGCCCTCGTCGGAGAGCACGGCTGGATAATGGCCTGCGCGCTGCTCGTCATCCAGCGCATGGGCAAGGCCATCAAAAAGCCCGCGAAGGACACCATCATGTCCTTTGCCGCTTCGCAGGAAGGCGTCGGCAAAAGCTTCGGCATACAGGAGGTCCTCGACCAGATCGGCGCGTTCCTCGGCCCGGTCCTGCTGTACCTTGTGATGCTGTTCAAAACCGACGGCACGACCTTCCGGATATATTCGCTCTGTTTTGCCGTTCTGGCGATCCCCGGCGCGGTCACGATCATAATGCTGTTTGTGACAAAGCGCAAATTCCCGAATCCGGAACAGTTCGAGCCAGAGCCGAAGGAATACATCCCCTTCAGGATGAAGAAGGAATTCGTTCTCTACATCGCCGGGATATGCCTTTTCGCCTTTGGCTTTATTGATTATTCCATTATAATCATGCACATCTCGCGCACATATACCTCGCTTGCCGCCGGCCTTGCGGAGACCTCCTCCCTTGTCAGCACCGGAACGCTGCCGCTGCTCTACGCCGGGGCGATGCTCGTGGACGCCGTCTCCGCGCTGGTTTTCGGACTGATATACGACAAAAAGGGCGTTCACGCCCTTGTCTGGTCAACGATCATCTCGGCGCCCTTTGCCGTTTTCGTGTTTCTTTTCGACTCTGTGCCGATGATGCTTCTCGGCGTCGCCCTCTGGGGCGTCGGCATGGGCGCGCAGGAATCCATTCTGAAAGCGGCGGTCACCGGCATGGTCCCAAAATCCAGCCGCGCGACCGGATACGGCATCTTTGAATGCGCCTTCGGCGTGTTCTGGTTTCTCGGCAGCTGGCTCCTCGGCGTGCTGTATGAACACAGCATCCCGGCAATGGCAGCGGTCTCCGTCGCGGCACAGCTTCTGTCCATACCGTTTTACATTCTGTCGGTCAAGACCGCGAAAAAGCAGAAAAGCATAAATTCCTGACAGGATAAATAACGCATCCCCGGAAGAAAATATCTTCCGGGGATGCGTTATTCTACTGAAAACTCCGCTTTGCGATCTCTATAAACTTCGGAAGCTCCGGGTTTTTGTTATCCGGCTTCCAGAATATCATCAGGCGGGCCGACTCGTCCAGCTCGTCCTCGATCTCCAGCACCTTGCATCCTGCCGGGTATGACTTCGCCATCATCGCCGGTACGATGGCAATTCCGGTGCCGACGAGCACCTGAAGTATCATATCCTGCCACGAGACGGCGGTGTGGGGCGAGCTTACGAACTGGTCAAGGACCTTTCCGTGATTCTTGAACGCGCGGATAAACTTTTCCGGCAGCTTCGTATCCATGATCACGAACTGCTCATCCGTCAGTTCACTGAGTCTGACGCTTTTCCTCGAGGCCAGCGGGTGGTCGATGTTCACTATCAGGCAGTAGTGCAGCGTATCCACGACCAGCGTTTCGAAGCAATTCGGATATTCGTCTATCTTCGTTGACGACTCTATCCCCACGTCGGCATTGTCGCGCAGAACATATTCCGGGACCTCGCCGGGCGCAACGTTGCGGATGTTGAGCGCCACATCCGGATTTTCCGTTTTGAACCGCTGATATATATCGTACAGCGGCTGATAGATTATGTCCAGGGTCGCAACGGAGATCGAGCGCCCCTCCATCACGCTGGCCATTCTGACCCTGTTTCTGACCTCGGCTATGTTCTTCAGGAGCGCGGGCACGGACTTCACCAGTTCCTGTCCCGCCGGGGTCAGCTCCACGGAGCGGTTGTTCCTCACGAGAAGCTGAACGCCGTAATAGTCCTCAAGTCTGGACATCTGCCTCCCAAGCGAGGAATTATCCATGAACAAAGCCTCCGCGGCGCGGGATATATTCAGGTATTTTGCAACGACAACAAAATGTTCCAACAATTCAGGAGTCATATCTCACCTCGAACTTTCAGCCTGTTATTTTCCCTCTGTTATTATTATATTTTACACTAATAATATCCGATTTCAAGGCTTCCCGGCGAATAAAGTCCGATTATTTCCGCGCGGCGGCGGGGCGCGGATTTTTATGCTTTATTCGGGCCGCGTTTTGCTGTATACTCTTTTCGGGTGATAGAAAATGTACCGTATTTTCATTGTCGAGGACGACGCCGGAATTTCCGGCGCGATAAAGCAGCAGGCGGAAAAATGGGGCCTTTCGGCCATGTGTGCACAGGATCTCCGCGACATCATGCCGGAGTTTGCCCGGTTCGATCCCCAGCTCGTGCTGATGGACATCGTTCTTCCGTTTTTCAACGGCTACCACTGGTGCAGCGAGATACGCCGGGTGTCCAAGGTCCCTATCATATTCATCTCCTCCGCTTCGGACAACATGAACATCGTTATGGCCATGAACATGGGCGCGGACGATTTTATCGCAAAGCCCTTTGACATGAGCGTTCTGATGGCAAAAATGCAGGCTCTTCTGCGCCGCACCTATGACTTCGGCGGAGCCCTGCCGGTCCTCGAGCACCGCGGCGCGATACTCAACACCGGCGACCACACGCTGACCTGCGGTGGCCGGAAGCTGACGCCGAGCAAGAACGAATATCTCATACTTCTGACTCTGATGGAAAACCGGGGCAAGGTCGTCTCCCGCGAGAAGCTGATGCAGAAGCTCTGGGAAACGGATTCCTTCGTGGACGAGAACACGCTGACAGTCAACGTCAACCGTCTGCGCCGCAAGCTCGATTCGCTGGGGCTAGAGGGCTTTATAACGACCAAATTCGGAGTCGGTTATATTCTGGAGTAAGCTTATGAAGTTATTTGCAAAGTATCTGAAGCAGCGCCGCAGGCTGATATATGTCTTTCTTCTTTACGCCGCCGTTTTTCTGGTTTCGTTTGTGCTTTATCATCTTCCGCTGGCCGCCGTGCTCTATCCCTCGTCGCTTTGCCTTGGGCTCAGTCTCGTCCTGCTTGCCGCAGACTTCCGCCGCGTCTGCGCGGCGCACGCTTCTCTTTCCGGCATTAGAAGCCCGGCCGCCGTGGTCTCGGACGCGCTTCCCACAACGGACGACGTTATCGATGCGGACTACCAGCAGATCATACGGCTGCTGTGCGAGGAAGCGAAAACGCGGGAGGCCGCCGCTTCCGCCCGCTTTACGGACATGGTGGATTACTATACCGTCTGGGCACACCAGATCAAGACGCCGATAGCCTCCATGCGCCTTACGCTCTCGGGCGAGGACAGCGCCCTGTCCCGGACGCTGTCGGGCGAGCTGTCCCGCATAGAGCAGTACGTCGAAATGGTGCTTATGTTCCTGCGGCTAGACTCGGACTCGACGGACTATGTCATCCGTGAGTGCTCTCTCGACGGCATAGTCAGGCAGGCGGTCCGCAAATTCGCCGGTGAGTTCATAAACAGACGGCTGAGCCTCAATTACGCCCTGATCGACACCACCGTGCTTACGGACGAAAAATGGCTCTCCTTTGTCATAGAGCAGGTGCTTTCCAACGCGCTCAAATATACGCGCGAGGGCGGCATCTCAATAACTCTCGAAAGCCCCAAAACGCTGTGCATCAGCGACACGGGCATCGGCATCGCCCCGGAGGACCTGCCGAGAATATTCGAAAAGGGCTTCACGGGCTATAACGGGCGCGGCGATATGAAGGCCAGCGGGATCGGACTGTATCTCTGCCGCAGGATATGCCGCAATCTCGGCCACAGCATAAGCGCGGAATCCGAGCCGGGCAGGGGCACGGTCATCCGCATCGGACTTTACAGGGACAGGCTCGAGGTCGAGTGACGGTTTGTTTTGCTTTTGCCGCTCTCGCCCGGCAAGCTGCCTTCGTATTAAAAAATGGCTTCCCTTCTGTTGAAGGGAAGCCATTTCAGGTTTTCATGGAAACGTATTGCACGTTCGCTTTCAGAACAGGTCCTTGTCAAAAAGTCTGGCCAGACTGTCCGCGCCGGACCATATGGCCGTTATCACGCCGACCAGCAGGGCGGTCGGAACGGCAAGCACCATGATGAGCGCAAGCCCCACCCACAACAGCGCGTTCGCCAGCGTCTTGCCTGCCCTATTCTTCATCGGCAGTCACACCCGTTCCTCCTTCGCTCCGCTGACGATCGCATAATAAGCCCCGGAGGTTATGCGGTAGACGATCATATAAAATACCGCGAAAACAAGGAAGCTCAGAATCGTCGTCAGGACAAGCACGCCAAGGTCATTGAGATTAAAAAGCACCAGAATTTTGTGCAGCATCGGAAACGCAAATGCCAGATGCAGTCCCGCCGCGATAAGAGGCAGGAAGAAAACCGTGAGCAGCTGGGAGTTGATGCTCTTTTTGATGTCTCTCTCGGTCATGCCGACCTTCTGCATGATATCGAATCTGGCACGGTCCTCATAGCCCTCGGACACCTGCTTGTAATATATGATGAGCACTGCCGCAAACAGGAAAACGATGCTCAGCATGATGCCAAGGAAAAACAAACCGCCGTATGTGGCATAAAAGTCTCCGCTTTCCTGCGCGCGGCTCTCCAGCGAATAGGACCAGATATCGACTTCGGAGCCCAGCCGGCTCATTTTTTCCCACATGGCCTCATACAGCTCCAGCTGCCCGTCGCTGCTCAGGGACGAGTCAAAGCCCAGGTTCCAGTTGATTGAGACCACGCTTATGTTCTCCGAACCGTAATAAGTATGCAGCGCGGTTCCCAGAATGTCTTTTATATCGCCGGCGTTGGCCACAACGAATACGGACGCGGATATATCCATCGCGGCCTGTGAGCTGCCGGGAAATCCGTCGAGATGCGCCTTGACGCGGAAGGCCTGTTCGCCCTCAACGGCAAAGCTGTCGAAGGGATAATCCGTGCGCAGCGGATATACGAGGACCTCGCCGCTGTCGAGCGTTTCGTTCTTTCCGGCGGCGCTGTTATAGTCCTCCAACGGTACGAAATATACCGTAACAATATCGTCGGTGCTGAACAGGCCATACTCCTTCGAGTCGTAGTGCAGCTCTCCGTCCGTTATCACACCGGAAAGCTTGCACTCGCGGTATTCGGTCAGATTGCTTATATCGGAGTCGTATTCCCTGACCGTCTCGAGCAGGCCATCCCGGATAGTCTCCGTCGTCCCGTCGTAAAGCCCGTCCAGGTCCCTAAGGCCGATGCGGACGCCCAGATCGGTCGGATAGCGCTGGGCAAGACTGTCCTCCACGCCGAAATACAGGCATGTGGTAGACGAGATCATCACCAGGACCATCGTTGCAAGTATGCATATCGAGGCAAGGCCCGCGCCGTTGCGCTTCATGCGGAACACCATCGAGGACACAGAGACGAAATGGTTCGCCTTATAATAATAGCTCTTTTTCTTTTGCAGCGCCCGGCACATCACAACGGAACCGGCGATAAACAGCATATAGGTCGCGGCAATGACCATTATTACCGCAACGAAGAACCACAGCATCGCGGAGAGCGGCTCCTTGATGGATACGGCGATATAATACGCCGCCGCGAGCACCACGGCACCGATTATGCCGACGGCCCAGTTTGCCTTCGGCGGCTTTTCGCCCGTGCTCTCGCCGCGGAGCAGCTCGGCGGGATTTGAAAAGCGTATCTGCCGCAGGTCATTGAGAAAGATGAGCAGAAATATGGCCGCAAACAGCACGACCGACACAATGACGGAATTCAGCGAAACGGAAAAGCTGAAGCTCACGCTGCCGAGCATTATGTTTATCAGGCACAGCTCCGCGAGCTTGGAAAGCGCGATGCCGCAGACAAGCCCAACGGCAATGGAAATGACGGCCGTTATGACGGTCTCACAGGCAAGAATGCGCGCTATATTCCTCTTTCCCATGCCCAGGACGTTATACAGTCCGAATTCTTTTTTGCGGCGGCGGATGAGGAACGAGTTCGTATAAAACAGAAAGATCAGCGCGAAAATGCCGATGACTCCCTGACCGAGCCCCATCGTAACGGAGATTGTACCGCCGCCCCTCATCGTTCGGACAGCTTCCGAGTTATACAGGAAGCTGATGATATAGAACATCATCACCATTCCGGTGCAGGTCAGGATATACGGCGTATACAGGCGGCTGTTCTTGCGGATGCCGCTCCAGGCAAGCTTTGGATAAAACCCTGTTTTCATTGGGAGTCACCGCCCGCCTGAAGCATCGTCAGCGTATCGGATATTTTCTGATACAGCTGCTCATCGGTGCTGTCGCCCCTGTACAGCTGGTGAAAAACCTCTCCGTCCTTGATAAAGAGCACGCGCCCGGCGTGAGCCGCCGCTTTGACAGAGTGCGTCACCATCAGTATCGTCTGTCCGCTGCGGTTGACCCAGCCGAACAGCCGGAGAAGCTCGTCCGTCGCGCGGGAATCGAGCGCGCCCGTCGGCTCGTCCGCGAGGATCAGCTTCGGCTCCGTTATCAGTGCGCGGGCAACCGCCGCGCGCTGCTTCTGTCCGCCGGAGATCTCATATGGATACTTTTTCAGCAGCTCCGAAAGGCCAAGCTGCGGAGCAAGAAAGTCCAGCCTTGCACGCATCTCGCCATAGGGGCGGCCGGCCAGCACCAGCGGCAGAAAAATGTTGTCCTCGACCGAGAAGGTGTCCAGCAGGTTGAACTCCTGAAAGACGAAGCCCAGATTGTCGCGGCGGAAGGCCGCCATAGCGCTGTCCTTTATTGAAGAAAGATCGATCCCGTCGAGCATGATGCTTCCCGAGGTAGGCTTGTCCAGCGCCGCTATCATGTTCAGAAGCGTTGTCTTGCCGGAACCGGATTCTCCCATTATCGCAACATATTCGCCCTCTTCGACGCTGAAGCTGACGTTTCTCAGCGCCTCGACCTGGGAACCGCCGAAGCGCGTCGTATATACCTTTTTAAGTCTGCTGACTTCAAGAATGCTCATGTTTCTTTCCCTCCTTGACAGGCTTATTCTAGCAGAAAAACGCGCCGGATGTACATCGAATCGCCTTACAGTTTCCTTTACGATTCTTACAGTTTTGTAATAACTTTTTTAAGATGACGGCCGCAAACGACCGCGAAAACGTTCTTTATTGCATTACTCATGAAAACTATTTGCAAGTAATTTCTGAAATTATGCAAAATAATGATTGATAATCACCTTTTTATGCTGTATAATTATACACGCTTGAATTTTGGCGCTTTTGAGCTTTCAAAAGTCCGTAATTTTTTCTGGAGGAAACACAAATGAAAAAGAAACTTATCGCGCTTCTGCTCGCGGTCATGTTCGTTATGAGCTTCGCCGCCTGCGGAACCACATCTTCCGACACTCCTGCCGATTCCACCGACGCTCCCGCCATCGCTTCAGATGGCGACACCGCCGACACTCCCGCGAACGCTCCCGCCGCATCCGCAGGCTCCATGACCATGGGCACCGGTGGCACCACCGGCACCTACTACGCGTTCGGCAACGTTCTTTCCGGTTATATGAGCGACGCCTCCGGCATCTCCCTGAACGTCGTCTCCACCGACGGCTCCGCCGCCAACATCTACGGCATTGACGACGGCCTGTACCAGCTTGCCACCGTCCAGTCCGACGTTATGGCATACGCCTGGGACGGCAGCAAGTCCTTTGCCGACGACGGCGAGATCCATTCCTTCAAGGTCATCGGCGGCCTTTATGAAGAGGCCGTTCAGATCGTCACCATGGACGAGAGCATCAAGACCGTGGCTGATCTGGCCGGCAAGTCCGTGTCCATCGGCGCTCCCGGCTCCGGCGTGTACTTCAACG
>CAKSWM010000005.1 GCA_934511545.1 uncultured Oscillospiraceae bacterium
CCGTAAGGCACGACGGCATAGAGCGCCGTGACCTCGTCACTGCCGTTGTATTCCTCCGCAAAATAGCCGAGGATCATGTCCACGTTCGTTGTGACATAGTCTCCGGGCGAAAGCTCCGAGGCGTCCGCCGTGACCTTCGGCCCGCGCAGCATGTCAACAATGGCAAAGTCCGTTGCGGCAAGCAGCGCCAGCGCGAGAAGGATCGCGGCGCAGGCGCGGATAAAAGCGCGCTTTGCGCGCTTTCCGGTCGTTTTTGTCATCGTCCGTCACCTCCGGCGGCGAGATACGCCCTCTCTCTGTTCTGGCAGGTGAAGAGGATTATCTGCCGCGTCTTTCCAAGCTCCAGCAGGAGGTCCATGGCAAGGGCCATGCGCTCGTCGTCGAAGGCGCAGAGCGCGTCATCGAGAATGATGGGGCAGGGCTCTTCGCCGTCGAGCACCAGCTCGCATATGGCAAGGCGCAGCGCAAGATAGAGCTGATCCTGCGCGCCCGCGCTGAGAAACAGGCTGTCGCGCGAAGCGGCGTCTCCCGTTTCGCGCACGGCGGCGGAAAATCCGCGGCCTACGTTCACGGTTTCGTATTTTCCGCCGGTCAGGCGCGCGAAAAGCTCGCCCGCGCGTCGGCCCAGGGCGGGGGAAAAGCGTGTCTGCATCTCGGAGTTGGCCTCCGCCAGCGTTGAAACGGCAAGCTCCAGAGCCTCGTACTGTTCCGTCAGCAGAGCAAGCTTTTCCTCGAGACCGCGCTTTTCGCTCTCGATGACCAGCGGGTCGCCCATTACGCCGAGACCCCCTTCGGACTTGGCAAGCTTTTCGCGCAGCAGCGAAACGCGCGTCTGCGCCTCCGTCAGTCTGCGGCTGGAGGAGCTTATGTCAAGGTCGGAGAGAATGTCCCTGTCCAGCCCCTGCTGGCTCGCGCTGACGCTCTCGAACCGCGCGCGGGCTTCCGCGGCGGCTTTCTCCGCGCGCTCCACGGCGGCGCAGGCAGAGACGAAAAGCCCGGCCCTTGCGGTGATCCCGTCCTCGTCCTCCGCTCCGTATTGTGACAGTATCCGGTCACGATCTGCTCCGGCCTCCTGCGCGGCGGCGCGGGAGCGCCGTCTGATGAGAAAGATCGCGGCGGCCGCGGCAAGGCTCAGGATGACCCCGGCGGCGGTCATGTACCAGCTGATAAAACCGCACAGCAGCGCGGCGGCAAAAAGCAGCGCGGGAATGATGAACAGCGCGGCGGAGACCACCCTGTCTGCACCCGCGTTCAGCGCGCGTGCGCGCTCCGCGTCCGCCTGCGCCGTCTGCATGACGGTCTCCGGCGGCGCGTCCTCTCTGAAGGGGAGGGCGGCGCGTTCTCTTTTCCGTGCGGCAAGCTCGTTTTCGGCCTCCTGCGCGGCGGCTTCGCTCTCGTGCAGCAGACGCTTGTTTTCGCTCAGCTTTTCCAGCGCGGCGCGGCGGAGCGCCTTGCGCTCCCCGGCGATCTCGGCCTGTATGCGCGGAAGCTCCGCCTCCGCAAGCTCAAGCTCGGCCCGGAGCGCGGCGCTGTCGCGCCCGGCGCGCCGGAGCCCGAGAAGGGTCTCGTCCTTTTCCGCAAGCTCGTTTTCCAGCTCCGGTATCCGCCCGCGCCTGTTCCAGCGGCGCGCGCGCTGCCAGGAGCGCAGACGTGCGTCGGCGTCGGCCCAGCATTCGTCCTCCGCGCCGGAGGAGACGAGGGAGGCGATGCGTGTTTCAAGCTCCGGAGAGCCGGAAAGGGCGATGCCCGCCTGCTTTATGAAGGCGCTGCGCTCGAAAACGCCCCTGGCCGCTCCCGTGAGGACCTCGCCCGCGTTCGTGCCGGTTAGGCCGGGCACGGGCTCGCCCGTTCCGGTATAGACGGCGGAAAATTCGCGCATCGGCGCGTTCGCGCTTTTTGTCGAGCGGGTGAGCGTTATTTCGCGGCCGCCGGAGCAGAGCTCCATCTCGCCGCGCATCGGCGCGCCGCTCCAGGGCGCGAACCGGACCTTGTCGGGCTGGTGCCCCGCGCGCGCACGCTCGGAGCTGTCCACCCCGTAGAGCATCGCGCGGATAAAGGCGCACCAGGTCGATTTTCCGCTCTCGTTGGGCTGTTCGATGACGTTCAGGCCGTCGTGGAGCTCAAGTTCGCGGCTGTTGAGCGCGCCGAAATCGGCGCGCAGTTTTCGGATATTCATAAGTTGCTGCCTCCGATCACATCGCGGGGCCTTCGCCGTTTTCCAGCGCCGCCAGACCATAGCGCGCGGCGAGGGTTATCCTCTCGCGCTCCCCGTCGCTCCCGGCGGCGTCGTACAGCAGGCGCAGCTTCGTCAGAAAAAGGCCGCGCAGCGTGTCCTCGCCGCATTTTTCCCATACGTCCCGGCGCATACTCGTCCGGTCGCGCAGACGCAGGCTGAAAAACCGCCCCTCCAGCCGGGAACGCACGCTTTTCAGGTCGGGAGCCGCGGCGGCGGAGCCGGTGAAGGTTATGCGGTAGATGTCGTTTTCCGTGTCGCCGGGCAGCACGGCCTCCAGCGCGTCGAGCGCATCGGCGCCGTCGGGCACGTTTGAAAGGTCAACGTCCAGCTCCTCGTACCGGCGGGAGCAGACGGGAACGAACCTCGCCTGCACTCCCTCCTCGGAGACCTCCGCGATGATAACGCCCTTTTCGCCGCATTCGTCAAAGCCGCGCCCCTCGGCGCAGCCGGGATAAGCGTAATATGTATCGCCCGCGCGGCACAGACCGCTGAAGGTGTGGACGTGTCCCAGCGCGATATAGTCCATCCCGCTGCGGCGCATGTCCTCCTCGGAGATGGGGTTATAGACGCTCTTCGGCGCGCCCACGTCCCCGTGCATTACCATGATATCGAGAAAAGAGTCCTGCTTTTCGGCCTCAAAGCCCCGCAGCAGTCCCTGCTCGAATCTGTCGGTGAAGGCCGCGCCCCAGACGCGCACGCCCTTTTCGGGCAGCTCGGCGCATTCGATGGCGCGGCTCCTGAAAACATGGACGTTTTCCGGCAGAGCCAGCGTGTCGTAGACACAGCCCGGAGTGTAGGGGTCGTGGTTTCCCGGCGCGATGAACACGGGGGCGCTTATCCCGCCCAGCGCCGCGCACAGGCTCTCGCCCGTTTCGCGGAACACGCCGTCGCCGTCGAGAAGGTCGCCCGCCAGAAGCACGAGATCGGCCTTTGCCATGACGGCATATTCCGCTATCCTGCGCAGAGTTTCGCGCTGCTCGGCGCGGCGGAGCGCCGCTTTTTCCTCGTCCAGCCCGTCGAAGGGGGAGTCGAGGTGCAGATCCGCCGCGTGGAGTATTCTTATCTTATTTCCCATTTTCACATTATCCTCAGCGCTTCGGCGCTCACGCAGCGCCCGGTCTCGGTGTCAACGCCGAAAACGGCGCACTCCATCTTGCAGCCGCCGGAGGCGGGCCTGTATCTTCTCGGCGGATCGCCGAGAAATTTGTTGACAGACTGCGACGGGTCGATGCCGAGCACGGAGACGGCGGGGCCGGTCATGCCGAGGTCGGTTATATATCCCGTGCCGCCCTCGAGCACCTGTGCGTCCGAGGTCTGGACGTGGGTGTGGGTGCCCCAGACGACGCTGGCGCGGCCCTCGAGGAAAAAGCCCATCGCGAGCTTTTCGCTGGTGGCCTCGGCGTGCATGTCAACGAGGATGATCTTCGGCGCGTCCTCCGTCAGCAGCTGGTCGGCGACGACGAAGGGATTGTCCGTGTTCGTATCGAGCGAGAAGCGCCCTATGAGGTTCAGAACGCCGACGCTGCCGAAGGGCATTTTGTATTCCGCCCAGCCCCTGCCCGGGCACTGGGGCGCGAAGTTTGCGGGACGCAGAGTCCGCGCGGAGTCGTTCAGATAGGGCTGGAGCTCATACCGTGTCCAGGTGTGGTTTCCGAGCGTGACGACGTCCGCTCCCGCGTCGAGCATGCGCTCGCACTGTTCCGGCGTTACGCCGACGACGTTCGCATTTTCGCCGTTGACGGCGCAGAAGCCTATATTTTTAAGCTTTTTCAGCGGTTTGAGGTGCTTTTCAAGGAAGCGGAGCCCCGCCTCCCCGCAGACGTCACCGACCGCGAGAATATTGACGATCATTTCGGTTGTATTTCCTTTCCGTCTGATTCGATTATTTTATCACGTCAGGCGATGCAATATCAACACGGTGGGGAAATTTTCTTTTTTCGGGGCATCCCGCGCCGGTGGGCCGGTTAACACAGCTGAGCGAGGACGAGCGCAGCAGAAGCAAAAACGGATCGGACTGATACCAGCGCTTTCTCTTCCACAGACAGCAGCGCCCCGGCGGGCAATGACCCGCCGGGGCGCTTTTGTAGATTACGGCTTTTTCAGTTTGCAAAAAACTTTCTGTGTATCGCCTGCATCGCAACATCGGCGTAGGCTTCGTCGATCAGAACGGAGATCTTGATCTCGCTGGTGGATATCATCTGGATGTTTATCTTGGCGTCGTAGAGAGCCTCGAACATCATGGAAGCTATGCCGGGGGAGCGGATCATGCCCGCGCCGACGATGCTGACCTTGGCAACGGACGTATCGACGTTCACGCACTCGAAGCCGATGGCCTCCTGATATTCCATTATGGCGTCGCGCGCCTTATCCATTTCCTCGCGGGCGACGGTGAAGCTTATGTCGTTTGTGTTGTTTTTGCCGACGGACTGGAGGATGATGTCAACGTTGACCTTTGCGTTAGCCAGCGCGCGGAACACGCGGAAAGCGATTCCGGGCTCGTCGGGAACTCCGACGATGGCGATCCGTGCAACATTGGTATCCTTTGCAATGCCGCTGATTTTCATTTCCTCCATGTTTCTGACGACCTCCTTAACTTTTGTACCGGGCGCTCTGACAAAGCTGGAGAGCACCTCAAGATTTACATTGTATCGTTTTGCCATTTCAACGCTGCGGTTATGCAGCACCTGCGCGCCGAGGGAAGCGAGCTCGAGCATCTCGTCGTATGTTATGGCCTCGAGCTTTTTGGCCTCCGGCACCTTGCGCGGGTCGGCGGTATAGACGCCCTCGACGTCCGTATATATCTCGCACTTGTCCGCGTGCAGAGCGGCCGCTATCGCAACGGCGGTCGTGTCCGAACCGCCGCGGCCGAGCGTGGTTATGTCGTTGCTGCGCGTGATGCCCTGGAAGCCCGCGCAGATAACGATGCGGCGGCTGTCCAGCTCGTTTTTCAGGCGCTCGACGTCCACCCTTATGATGTGCGCGCTGCCGTATTCCGCGTCCGTGCGCATGCCGAACTGCCAGCCCGTCAGCGAGATGACGGGAAGCCCCATGCGCTCGAGAGCCATCGCCATCAGGGCGATCGAGATCTGCTCGCCGGTAGAGAGCAGAACATCCATCTCGCGCTTTGAGGGGTTGGGGTTTATCTCCTTTGCCTTCTCTATCAGATCATCCGTCGTGTCGCCCTGGGCAGAGAGGACAACGACGATGTCGTGCCCCGCGGCATAGTCGTCCGCGATGATCCCGGCTACTCTGTTTATTCTCTCGGCGTCGGCAACGCTGCTGCCGCCGAACTTCTTTACTAAGAGCATAACATTGAATCCCTTCTGAATAAAATTCGTGCGTCTGTGCCTGTTACAGCTTATTCCGCAAGGGCCTGGCCTGTCAGTCAAGTATGCGGAACATGGAGCGGATCTCAAGATTGCGGGTCATGACCTTTATGGCGTGCGCATACATGCGCGAGGTCGCAAATGCATATTCGTCCGTCGGCGAGCCGTCGTAGGTGACGAAGCGGATGTTGCCGAAGGCCCTGCCGATCTCCGACAGGGGAGAGCTTGTCCGGATGAACCACCGGCTGACAAGGTCGTCCGAATCGGTGAAGCCGCCGGGCTCCATTTCGTCCCAGCCGAGATATTTCCTTGCCCTTATGTGCTTTGCCGCGTCGATGATGTCCGCGATGACGGCGCTGGCCGTCGGCAGCTTGCCCGCGCCCGGACCATAGAACATCGCCTCGCCGAGCGCGTTGCCCCGGACGACGATGCCGTTCATAACGCCGTGGACGTTCGAGAGGATGCTGCTGTCTGATATGAGATGCGGCGCAACATATGCCGTTACGGTGCTCGGGCCGGTGCGCAGCGCGCGGCCGAGAAGCTTTATCTTGCAGCCGATCTGGTTTGCGTAAAGTATGTCCTCGCGCGAAACGCCGGTTATGCCGGCGGTGCGCACCTCCGAAGGGTCGATGTGACGGCCGAAGCAGAGGTCGCCTAGGATGCATATCTTGCGGCAGGCGTCCAGCCCCTCGACGTCGGCGGTGGGGTCCGCCTCCGCGTAGCCGAGGCGCTGCGCCTCGCGCAGGGCTTCTTCAAAGCTCTGCGAGCATTGTTCCATCTGGGTCAGAATATAATTTGTCGTGCCGTTGAGCACGCCGTATACCTCGTCGAGCTCGTTTGCGGCCAAACACTGGGTTATCGGGCGGATGATCGGTATCCCGCCGCCGACGCTGGCCTCGAAAAGATAGTTGAGGTTGTTTTCCCTTGCGATGGCCAGAAGCTCGCAGCCGTGGGCCGCAACAAGCTCCTTGTTCGCCGTAACTACGCTCTTTCCGGCAAGGAGAAGGCGTTTCGTATAGTCATAAGCCTCGCCGACGCCGCCTATGCACTCGGCAACGATGCGTATCTCGGGGTCGTTGAGGATGGTCTCAAAGTCGTGGATGATGAGGCTGCTGAATTTACTGCCCGGCCTTGGCCTGCGGCAGAGTATGTATTTCAGAACGATCTCGTCCGCAGCGTTATGGGCGATGCTGTCGTGGTTTTCGGCCATGACCTCCGCAACGCCGCTGCCGACGGTCCCGAAGCCGAGCAGAGCTGTTTTTATCATACATGTTCCTCCGTCAGCCGCCGAGAAGCTCCAGCCTGACGACGCCGTTACAGTTCTGTATTTCGGCCATGAGCTGTTCGACGGAAATGCGCATATCCGTTGTTTCCGCGGATATGGTGACTATTGCGGTGCTGTTTGCGGGCATACTCTGGTTGATGGTGAGGATATTCGCGCCGGAATCCGCGAAAACGCTCAACACGCCGGAAAGAAGACCCTTGACATTGCGAAGGACCATCGAGAACGTCAGTATCCGGCCGTTTTTCATGTCCCTGAACGGCCGGATCGAGTCCTTGTATTTATAAAAGGCGCTCCGGCTGATGCCGACGGCGGCAACAGCTTCGGCGACGGTCGATGCCTCGCCCGCCTCAAGAAGGGCTTTGGTCTCCGTGACCTTGATAAAGATATCCGGCAGCATGGAGGATTCGACCAGGTAATATTTATTAGTGTTATCCGTTATCATAATGCTTCGTCCCTCCACGAAAGTCATTTGTTCACTGTTCATGGATGCAATATATCATAGTAAGAGGGTAAAAACAATTGCTGTTTTTTATAAATCGGAGGGGAGATATGACGCTTTGTCCATAAAACCGCCCAAATTTCTTGCAAATCTTCTGCTGTGGGCGCTGTGCGGCGGAATTTTTCTTGTCTGCGTGCGCTATCTTCTGCCGTGGATGCTTCCTTTTCTGATAGCGCTGGGGCTGGCCGCGCTGCTCGAGCCGGCCGTGCGGCTGCTGACAGACCGCGCGCGGCTCCCGCGTGCGGCGGCCGCGGGGGCCTGCACGCTTCTGCTTCTGGCGGCGCTGGTCACGCTGACCGTGTGGGGAGCCGCGGGAGCGGCCGGGGAGCTTGTGGAGCTGACGGGCAGCCTTCCGGAGCTTCTGGGTTCCGTTCTTGACGGGCTGGAATCGCTCGAGTCGCGCGTCATGCGCTATATCGGTTCGGCGCCCATACCGGTGCAGGAATACCTGAGCGAGGCGCTGGATTCGCTCGAGGGCCAGCTGGCCTCGATACCGGCGGCGCTTTCCGGCAAGCTGCCGGGGCTGATCTCCGCTGCGGTCGAAAAGACGCCGCTGGTGCTGCTTTTTGCCGTCACCGCGGGATTGGGAACATATTTTGTATCGGCCTCGTATCCTTCCGTCAAGAGCTTCGCGCTCCGGCAGATACCGGAGAAGTTCCGGGACAGCGTCCGCGCGGTGCGCGGGGATCTGAGCAGCACGCTGGGGCGCTGGCTGCGCGCACAGGGGCTTTTGATGGCGGTGACCTTCGCCGTGCTGAGTCTTGGCTTTATGCTGCTCCGCATCGGCTATCCGCTGCTCGTGGCGGCAGTCACGGCGGTCATCGACGCGCTGCCGATACTCGGCACGGGCACGGTGCTGATCCCCTGGGCGCTTTATTGCTTCCTGACGGGGAGCTATGCCCGCGGCGCGGGGCTCGCCCTGTGCTATGCCGCGGCGACGGTCCTGCGCAGCACGCTCCAGGCGAAGCTGATCGGCGACCAGCTGGGGCTGCACCCGATAGTTTCGCTGTTTTCGATCTATCTCGGATTCCGCGTCTGCGGCGTTTTCGGGATGCTGCTGTTTCCGCTGGCGGCGGTGATGCTCTGCCGGATGAACGAGCGGGGCATCGTCAGGCTGTGGAAGTGAACGGTGCTCACCCGTTCAGTCTCTCTCGCTCGCGCTTTGTCAGAAGGTCGCTCTTTATGAACCGGTGCGAGAGCGCATAAGCTCCCCAGGCGCAGAGCGTGCCGGTGACGGCCCCGGCGAGGATATCCGTCGGGTAGTGTATGCCGACATAGATGCGCGAGAGCGCGATCAGCGCGGCGGGGACATAGGCCCAGGCTCCGCCCTTTCCGCGAAAGGCGCGGGCCAGCGCAAAGGCCGCCGCGAAGGAAGAGCAGGCGTGCCCGGAGGGGAAGCTGTAGCTTGCAAGCGGCTTTACAAGAAGCTCGATCTCCGGAAAGGTCAGAAACGGGCGCGGGCGCGCGACGATGTTTTTGAGAACAAGATTGTTGAGCGCTGCGGCAGCGGCGAGGCACAGAGCCGCGTCGAGGCCGCGGCGTCTTGTTTTCGGGATGATGAGAAGGACGAGCGCGGTGATTATCCAGATCATGCCGCCGTCGCCGAGAAGGCTTGCCAGCTTCATGACGGGCGTCAGAAAGCCGCAGCGGATATGCTCCTGAATAAACAGAAGTATGCCGCCGTCGAGAGCGGTGAGCGCGTCAGTCATGGCTTGAGCTCCACTATTTCGTTTTCCTCATACTCCAGCTCGCGCTTTTCAAAGACGCGCTTTCCCGCGGGGATGAAGCCGCGGACGTTGGTCAGAGGATAGACCCAGCTGTGGTGCCCTATATGGGTGCCCGGCTGGGAGACGCTGTTTGCGCCGAGACGCGCGCTGTCGCCTAGGACGACGCCGAAGAAGCTGTCGCCGAGATCGTGCCTTTCGCCGTCGTATTTGAGGGTCACGTTCTGCTGGTCGAACTTGCGGTTGGCGGTTATAACGCCGGAGCCGATGCGCGCGCTCGCACCGAGCACGCAGTCGCCCGCGAAGGACAGGGAGGCGACCTTTGACCCGCCGAACATGACCGTGTGCTTGATCTCACTGCCGTGGCCGACGGAGCATCCGTCCGAGATGATCGTGTTCGGGCGGATGACGGCGCCGTGGCTGATCTCGCAGTTCCGGCCGATATAGACCGGGCCGATGATGCACACGTCGTCATAGATCTTTGTGCCCTCGCCGATGTAGCAGCAGCCGTGGATCGCGGGCGCGCGGCCGAGGATAGTACCGTGGTTTTCGCAGACGCCCTTCTGCGTCAGCATTTCGTCGAGAAAGGTCTTTGCCTTTGCCAGGATCTCATATGTTTCGGTTATGCCGTCGAAAAACTCCGGGAACGGGAATTTTTCGAGGTGCTGAAAGTAATAATCGAGTTTTGTGGACATTTTATGCTTCCTCCTTTTCCGGCAGAGGCCCGAGCGCCGAGTAAAAATCAATGATTTTCTGTTTGTCGGCGCAGACCTTTTCACTGCGCTCGATGTATTCCTGCGGATACTTCGGCGCGAACACGCGTTCGATGCGGCCCGTGCCGGTGCAGAGCTTGGTGGAGGCTCCGCCGCCCATGGAGATTATGCTGCAAAGCTCCTCCATGATGCAGATGTTATAGAGGTTTTCCGTCCCCTTTTTTGCCCAGCCGACATTCTCAAAGCCGCCGGACATATATTTCTGGCGGTAGAGGTAATAGGGGGCGTAGTCTGCCCCGCGCAGGCGGGACATGGCATAGTCGAGCATTTCGCCGACGTCCTGTGCCGAGGGGATGGCAGTTCCCTCGAGCATGATGCGCGAACCCTTTTTGAGCGAGAGCGTGTGGACGGTTATATTCTCCGGCGCGAGCGCCATTACGCGGTCCAGCGTTTTGCGGAAGCCCTCCGGCGTGTCCGCGGGCAGCCCGGCGATGAGGTCCATGTTGACCTCAAAATCTCCCGCCTGCCGCACGAGGGCCAGCGCGTTTTCAACGTCCTGCGCCGTGTGCCTGCGGCCGATGACCTCGAGCACCCCGTCGGACATCGTCTGCGGATTCACGCTCACGCGGGTGACGCCGTGACGGCGCAGGACCTGGAGCTTTTCGGCGGTTATGGTGTCCGGCCGCCCGGCCTCGACCGTAAATTCGCGGCAGTGCGAGAGATCAAAGGCGCCTTCCATGCGCGTTATCAGCCTGTCGAGCTGGGGCGCGGAAAGCGTCGTCGGCGTGCCGCCGCCGAAGTAGACGGAGACGACCCGGAGCCCCAGCCGCGTCACGGCCGCGGCGGTCGCGTCGATCTCGCGGCAGAGTGCGTCCAGAAACGGCTCGATGAGCTTCATGCTGCGCGCGACGGATTGGCTGACGAAGCTGCAATAGGCGCAGCGCGTCGGGCAGAAGGGGATGCCGACATAGAGACAGATGTCGCGGCGCTCGAGCATGTGCGCAGCGTCCAGCGAGGCATGCGCCGTGTCGAGGCAAAGCTCCGCGCGCTCGCGCGAGGCGCGGTAGCTTTCGCAGAAGCGCGTGAGCGCCGCCCTGTCCGACAGCCCCGCCTCGATGAGATTGCTCATGAGCTTGCCGGGACGTATGCCCGTCAGCGCGCCCCACACCGGCTCCTTCACCAGCTCCTGCGTCGCGGCGCGGTAGAACGCGAGCTTGACGATACGCTGGTGCTGCCGTTCGCGCTCGAGATCGTCCGTCAGCCTGTCGCGGCGGACGGAGCACTTTGCCGTATATGTTTTTCCGCCGGCGGTAAGGCGACAGACGGCGGTGTTATATACGCTTCCCTCATGCAGCGAGATGACCGCGCGGTCGCCCCCGGGTGAATCGGAAAACTCCGGCTTTTCGTTCGGGAACAGCGTCAGCAGCATTTGCTCCGCGGCGTATTTATAATCGTTGTTGATGAGTATTATTTTCATTTTGTTTCTTCTTTTATATTCTTTTTTACCGCATTCTTCTTTTTCCTTTTTTAGCTTTAACAAGCCGGGCTCTCTGAAAGAGAGCCCAGCTCGGTTGAGCTAAAGATAAAAATAGAAGGAAAAAGGTAAAGAAAAGTTACCCCCTGCGGAGCAGCTTCCTTGCACACTCAACATTGACGTCTGCAAGCTTTGCGAGCTTTTCCGCCTGTGCGCGGCGGAAGGCGCGCTCCCCGTCGGACAGCGCGGCCTCGACGGCGGCGCAGAGCGCCTCCGCCGTCAGCGACCCGAGCTCAAGGCAGGCGCTTTCCCCAATGTAGCCGAGAAACGCCGTCACCTTGGGATCATATGACACGCCGACCAGCGGCACGCCGTTGCCGGCGGCAAAGATCAGCCCGTGCAGGCGCATCGAACACACGGCCTTCATCCGCGCCATGATCCCGATGGTAAGCGCGGTGTCCATCGGCTCGCGCAGGATGACGGGAGCCTGACGCATGTGTGACGCGGCGCTGTCGGCGGCATCGCCGTCGCTGCGGTGGTTTATCGAGAGGAAAACGGGCGTAAGGCCGAATTTTTCGCGGACCATGTCCGCCGCGCGGGCGAAACACTCCGCCCTTTCCTCAAATCCGGGCCAGCGGCGCAGGCAGAAGCAGACATAGCTGCCCTCCGGATCCAGCCCCAGCGCGCGCATCTTTTCGTCCACAACGCCGGGTGCGGCGGGCGCCAGCGTCATCGCCGGGTCGGCCGAGAGCAGTATCTCCGGCCCCTTTACGCCGAAACGGGCAAGCTCGTCCATGCTGTCCGGCTCGCGCAGGGTGATGACGTCCACATACCGGCTGAGTATGCGCCTTGTAAGCGCAACGTCGCCGCGCCGGGACACGGGGCCTATGCCGCAGCCGTACATGATGACCTTTGCCCCACGTTTTTTCGCCGCGCGCAGGGTGAAAAGATAGTAAGCAAGGCTTCTGCGGCTGGTGACGTCCTGGATGAGGCTGCCGCCTCCGTTTATGTAGAGCCGGACGTTTTTCATAACGCGCAGAAAGCCGCGGAAATCAAAGGTGTGCAGGGCGTTTACGCCGAGCTTCGCCGCGGTCTCTTCCGGGCGGCGTGACAGGACGGTGACCGGCATCTCCGGGTCGATGGAGCGCATCTGGCCGACGACGGCCTCGAGTATGGCCTCGTCCCCCGCGTTTCCGTGCCCGTAGGCGCCGCAGATGAGTACGCCGCGCCTGTTATTCTGTTTGTTTCTGACGGCAGACATGCTTCGGCAACTCTCCCTTGCAAAATAACCTAAAGTATTATACAATTCAATGATAACAAGGTCAAGTTCAAGGTGAGGCGCAGAATGAAACAAATAGCTGTTTTCCAAAGCGATCTGCATGTCGGCGGCATCCAGAAAGCGCTTGTGAATATCCTGAATGAAATAGATTACACCCGGTGCGCGGTGGATCTCTATCTCTTTGACGGGGCGTGCTTTTTCGACCTTCCGCAGCACGAGAATCTGAATGTGATATTCCTCAGGCCATACCCGTTCCTCAACAGACTGGTATATTTCGGACTGCTGCGCCGCATCGCGCCCGCCGTCAGAACGGACAAGGAATATGACGTTGCGATCGACTTCAACAGCTACCGCAACGAGTGCGCTGTCGGCGCAACGTCGGTCCGCGCGAAAAAGCGCGTGATGTGGATACACAACGATGTTGAGATCAAAAAGCGCAACGAGATCAAATACCGCATCCTCTGGCATTTTTTCAAGGGGAAGCTGCGCGAGTTTGACGAGTTCGCGGCGGTATCTCCCGGCATAATCGACGGGTTCCGCCGCGTTTCGGGCATATATGACAAAAAGATAACCGCGATACCGAACCATATCGACACGGACGAGATATTCCGGAAGGCGGAAGAGCCGGTGGATTTTTCGGTGGACGAGAGCGTTTACAATCTCTGCACGATGGGGCGCATCTGCCATCAGAAGGGCTTTGACATACTCATGGGCTACATGGCCGAGGTCGTGCGCAGGCGGACGGATATACACCTATATCTGCTCGGCGACGGGCCTGACAGGGAGAAGCTCGAAGCGCAGATAGAGCAGCTCGGGCTTGAAAAGTTCGTGACGCTCCTGGGCAATAAACAGAACCCGTTCCCCTATCTTGACCGGATGGACGGCTTCACGCTCACCAGCCGGTATGAGGGGCAGGGGCTCGTTATATGGGAGGCCAGGACCCTCGGGCTCGAGCTGTTCATAACCGAAAATCTTGTGAAATACAATCCCGGCATACCGGGCTATACCGATCTTGTCGAGGCGCTCGTACATGCGCGCCGCCACGAAAAGGTCCGCGATGACCTGCATGAATACAACGCGGCGATCGGGGAGAGTCTTAATAAGCTGCTGGAGATGTAATTATTTATTTTTTTATCTTTTTCTTCTATTTTATCTTTTAGCTCAACCGAGCTGGGCTCTCTTTCAGAGAGCCCGGCTTGGTAAAGCTAAAAAAGGAAAAAGAAACGATAACAAGCAAAGGAGAACCTCCTATGACCGATATATACCTCATCCGCCACTGCGAGGCCGAGGGGAACCTTTACCGCCGCGTTCAGGGCGCGTATAACGGGCTCCCGACGGCCAGAGGCAGAAAACAGATAGACGCGCTGGCAGAGCGGTTCCGGAGCGTGGATATCGATGCGCTGTATTCCAGCGACCTGACCCGCGCGATGGAGACCGCCGGGGCCATCAGCCGTTTTCATCCGCTGGAGCTCCGGATCGATCCGCGGCTGCG
Source organism: uncultured Oscillospiraceae bacterium (assembly GCA_934511545.1). Taxonomy (GTDB): domain Bacteria; phylum Bacillota; class Clostridia; order Oscillospirales; family Oscillospiraceae; genus CAKSXP01. The sequence continues at coordinate 14,029 of CAKSWM010000005.1, forward strand.
CGAGGTGGACATGGGAGTCTGGGAAAACGAGCCATGGGGCAACATCGTGCGCAGTGACCCGGAGCAGATGGGCTATTTCTCGAATGAGCCCGAAAAATGGCGCGTCGCGGGCGCGGAGACCTTCGGGGAGCTTCGCTGCCGAATGACGGAGGCCGTGCTGGATATCGCTGCGGAGAACGAGGGCAAAACCGTCGCCATCGTCAGCCACGGCATGGCGATACGCACGTTTTTGAGCGGGATAACCGGCCTCACGGCGGGAGAGACCGGCCATGGAGACAACACCGCGGTCGCGCTGCTCCATGCGGAGGACGGGCGTGTGACCGCCGAATATTACAACGACAACAGTCATCTTGACGAGCAGACGAGCACCTTTGCCCAGCAGAGCTGGTGGAGGGAAGCCACAGCCGCCGGTGACCTGCACAACCTTGCCCTGATCCCGCTTGACCCGGAAAAGGACAGGGAGCTGTATATCGAAAGCTATGCCGCCGCATGGGAGTCTGCCCACGGTACGCGACTCGGCTTCGAGGGCAGCGGCTACTGGGAGAGCGCGCTGCATCATCTGGAGGAGGACCCGCGCTGCGTCGTGAAGGCCTATGCCGGGGAGCGATTTGCCGGGCTGATCGATCTGAGCCTGACCCGCGGCAGGCGGGAGGGCGCCGGGTGGATATCCCTGTGCTACATAATTCCCGAACTGCGGGGAAAGAACGACAGCATCCAGCTCATTGGCCACGCCGTGAATCTTTTCCGCGAAAAGGGGCTTGACCGTATGCGTCTGCACGTTGCGGAGGACAACGGCAGGGCGATAGGCTTTTATGAAAAGACCGGCTTTGTCCGCGTCGGAGAGGATACCGGAATGTTCGGCCGGCTTCTCACGATGGAAATGAGGATCTGAAATGAAAGCAAGGATACGGAAGCTCGTTTTTGAGCCCGGCAGAAGAATAATCGTCATATCCGACATCCACGGCAATCTGCCCTATCTGCGCGGGCTGCTGGAGAAGCTGCGCTTCTGCGGGCGGGACTACCTTGTTTTCGACGGGGACATGCTCGAAAAGGGCGAGGACAGCCTTGGAACGCTGCGCTTTATCATGGAGCTGTGCCGGGGCGGGAATGTCTTTGCCGTCTGCGGTAACTGCGACGGCTGGCACACGCTGCTGCGCGACAGCACGCCGGAGATGGATCGTTCTACGCTTGACTATATCGCCAACAGCGCCCATGGTTGGCATGCCGGCCTTCTGCGTCAGATGTGCGATGAGACGGGGCTCCGCGTAACGCCGGATTCCGACCTGGGCGGGATCAAACGGGCGCTGGAGGGGAATTACGGACAGATGTTCGATTTTCTCGACTCGCTGCCGCATGTTATCGAGACGCCGGACTATACCTTTGTCCACGGCGGGCTGTCCGATGGGGCGCCTGAGACATGGGATGCGGCAAAGTGCATGAAAAATGATGATTTTATGGGTCAGGGCCGCTCGTTTGACAAGTGGGTCATCGTCGGTCACTGGCCCGTTATGCTCTATGGCGGCGGCATCGTCTGTGCAAACCCGATAATCGACAGACAGCGGCATATTATCAGCATAGACGGGGGCTGCGTTCTCAAGGACGACGGTCAGCTCAACGGCCTTATCATCCCCTGCGCCGGTTCGGAGGATTTTTCGTGGGAGTATTACGACGCGTTTCCCCGCCGCCGCGCGCTGACTGCGCAGACGGCCTCGGAAAAGAGCTGGTATATCCGCTGGGGCGACAACCGCGTCCGCGTGCTCCGGCACGGCGAGGAGTTCTGCATGTGCGAGCATAAACGGACGGGCTACCGCATGGAGATCCTGACGAAATACCTGACGCCCGCGCCCGAGGGGGACTATATCACGAACGACTGCACGGATTACCGTCTGCCCGTAGAGCCGGGAGACGAGCTTTCGATCATTGAGGAAACGAGCCGCGGCGTTTTTGCGAAGAAAAACGGCGTTTCGGGATGGTACTTCGGGGAGATTTGAGTCTTTATTGCTCTGCTCCGCAGGGGGTAACTTTTCTTTACCTTATTGCTTCTATTCTTGACTTTTAGCTTTACCAAGCGTGAGTCTCTTTCAGAGGGACATACTTTTCCGCTTGTCCGGAAAAGTATGCAAAAGGGACACACAAGGGGGACTCTTACAGAGCCGTCCCCCTTGTGAATCCCTCTCCTAAGAATCAGCTGGGTACGGGTGTAATCAGCAGTTCTAAGGCGTGACCCTGAAAAGCAAGTGCTATTCGGTCCCATTAATCAATCGTGCTGCTATCGCTACGCACGATATTCTTTCAGTGGTACGAGATTTTTTCCATCAATTATCGCACAGCAAATCGTTTTCCGCGCGTAGCGTGAGCAGCGCGGTTGATTGGACGTAACAATTAGCGGATGCCCTTTTGCTTCTGGACCTGCTATTCCAATTTCAAACGGCACCCGTCCATTCCTTAGGAGGGAGAGTCCAGAGAGGGGCGGCTTTGTAAAAGCCCCTCTCTGGTGTGCTCTTTTGGTTACTTTTCTGCACAAGCAGAAAAGTGGCCCCCTGCGGAGCAGACGCAGTCTGGATGCCATCCAAATTAAAGATAGAAAGAAAAAGTGAGCAAGAAAAGCGCCTCTGCGGAGCAGCCCCTCGCCTGATAAGGAAGAAGAAAGAAAAAGGAGAATGAAAATGGATCTTGCCGACTTCCTGCCGGTTTCAAAACAGGATATGAACGACCGCGGCTGGTGGTGGTACGATTTTCTCATCGTCACCGGAGACGCTTATGTCGATCATCCGAGCTTCGGGCCGACGGTCATTGCCCGCGTGCTCGAGAACGAGGGCTTCCGTGTCGCAGTGCTGGCGCAGCCGGACTGGCATTCGACAGAGGCCTTTCTTGCGATGGGACGGCCCCGCCTCGGCGTCATGATCGGCGGCGGCAATCTTGACTCGATGGTTGCGCACTATACCGCGGCAAAAAAGCGCCGGAGCGAGGATTTCTATTCGCCCGGAAAGAAAATGGGTCTGCGTCCCGACCGGGCGACTATCGTCTATGCCAACCGCGCGCGGGAGGCATTCGGCAGCGACATGCCGGTCGTGATCGGCGGACTGGAGGCGAGCCTGCGCCGCTTCGCTCACTATGATTACTGGGACGACAAGGTGCGCCGCAGCATACTTTTCGACGCGAAGGCGGATCTGCTGACCTACGGGATGGGAGAATATGCCTCGCGGGAGATCGCGCGGCGGCTGAAAAAGAAGATGCCGGTATCCGAAATGACGGACATCCGCGGCACTGCGTTTATCGCGCGCGCCGGGTTCGAACGCGAGGGCGCGGTCATGCTGCCGTCGTTCGACGAGGTGAAGCAGGACAAGCGGGCCTATGCCGTCGCGACCAGGGCCGAATATGACGAGCACGACGCCGTGCGCGGCAGGACGCTCATCCAGCCGCACGGAGACCGGCTGCTTGTCGTCAATCCCCCCGCGCATCCGCTCACGACGGAAGAGCTGGACGCGGTCGCCGCACTGCCGTATACGCGTGAGGTACACCCGATATATGACCGGATGGGCGGCGTTCCCGCGATAGAAGAGGTGCGCTTTTCCGTTATACATAACCGCGGCTGTTTCGGCGCCTGCAACTTCTGCGCACTGGCCTTCCACCAGGGGAGAGCCGTCACGAGCCGAAGCCACGAGAGCGTTATCAAGGAGGTCGAGGCGATGACCCGGCACCCGCTGTGGAAGGGCTATGTCTCCGACGTCGGCGGGCCGACGGCAAACTTCCGACACCTGTCCTGCAAGCAGCAGGAAAAGAACGGGATGTGCGCGGGTAAGCGCTGCCTTGCGCCTGAGCCCTGCCGCAATCTGGACGCCGACCACTCCGACTATCTGGCGCTGCTGCGAAAGCTACGCGCCGTGCCCGGCGTCAAGAAGGTGTTCGTGCGCAGCGGCATACGCTATGATTATATGCTCGAGGACAAAAACAGCGAGTTTTTCTCCGAGCTTGTCAAATACCACATCTCCGGCCAGCTCAAGGTCGCGCCCGAGCACTGCATCGACAGCGTGCTCGACTATATGGGCAAGCCGCATATCGGCGTTTATGAGAAGTTTATGGACAAATACCGCCGGCTGAACCAGCGGTATGAAAAGGAGCAGTATATCGTTCCGTACCTCATGTCGTCGCACCCGGGCAGCACGCTCCGGGACGCGGTGGCTCTGGCGGAATACCTGCAAAAACGCGGCCGTCAGCCCGAACAGGTGCAGGATTTCTACCCCACGCCGGGCACGATCTCGACCTGCATGTATTACACCGGGCTGGATCCGCGCACGATGGAGCCGGTATATGTTGCGAAAACGCCGCACGAGAAGGCGATGCAGCGCGCTCTGCTCCAGTGGAAGCGCCCGGACAAGCGCCGTCTCGTCATTGAGGCTCTGCGCGAGGCGGGGCGCGAGGATCTGATAGGCTACGGCAAGGACTGCCTCGTCCGCCCGGACGAACCACGGCGCGGGGACGGAGGCGGCAGACCCGGCGGAAACAGAGCGAAAAAGCCCGCCGCGGCGTCGGAACAGAACAGGCAGAAGCCGCGGCGCAAAAAGAAGGGATGGGCATGAATTACCTGATATACTGGCTTATTTTTATCAACCTGTTTTCGTTTGTGCTTTTCGGCTCGGACAAGGCAAGGGCAAAAAGGGGCGCCTGGCGCATACCGGAAAGAACGCTCATCCTCTCCGCCGTCCTCGGCGGGAGCGTCGGCGCGATGGCCGGTATGCAGG
>CAKSWM010000006.1 GCA_934511545.1 uncultured Oscillospiraceae bacterium
GAAAAAGGCCGGCTACAAGGGCGAGTTCGCCGGCGCCGACCAGCCCTCCGCCTCCACCGGCGGCCAGATCATGCCGCCCATCATGGGCGCCGCCGCCTTCCTCATGTCGGAGTTTGTCGGCGTGCCCTATTCCAACATCGCCCTGCGCGCGATACTCCCCGCTATACTGTATTTTGCCGGTATCTTCATGTCCGTTCATCTCGAGGCCAAGAAGCTCGGGCTCCGTGGCATCCCCAAGGAGCTGCTGCCGAAATTCCGCATACTCATAAAGAAGTGCTTCCTGCTTCTCCCGCTCATCGTCCTTGTCGTTTTCATCTCCACCAACCGCATGACCATACAGAAGGCCGCCATTCTCGCTATCGCTCTTGCAATCGTTGTCAGCCTGCTGAACAAGGACAACCGCATCACTCTAAAAAAGATATTCGACGCGCTCTCTTCCGGCGCGCAGAGCACGATCTCCGTCGCCGCCGCCTGCTGCATGGCCGGTATCATCGCCGGGTGCATAACGATGACCGGTCTCGCCTCCGTTCTGAAGGCCGCCGTTATCGCCGCCTCCGGCGGTTCCGTGATCCTCGCCCTGTTCATGACCATGCTTTGCTGCATCGTCCTCGGCATGGGTGTTCCCACGACCGCAAACTACTGCATCATGGCTTCCACCTGTGCTCCAATCCTCGTCGAGATGGGCATTCCCATGATAGCGGCGCACATGTTCGTTTTCTACTTCGGCATCGTTGCGGACATAACCCCGCCGGTAGCCCTCGCCGCCTATGCCGGCAGCGCGATAGCCGGTTCCAAGCCGATGAAAACCGCTCTCATCGCCACAAAGCTTGCGATCGCGGCGTTCATCATCCCCTATATCTTCGCGCTCAACCCCGCAATGCTGTTCATCGATACCAACGCTCTCGATTTCATACTTATCGTCATAACCTCCGCCGTTGGAATGTTCGGCGTTTCCATGGGACTTGAGGGATATTTCAGCGGCCATCTGATCTGGCCGTTCCGCATCATCGTTATTGCCGGCGGCCTTGCGCTCATCTATCCGGGTCTTGTGACCGACATCATCGGTCTTGTTGTAGTCGGCGGCATCATCGCGATACAGCTCGTTCTCAGCAGAAAGCGCGGCAAAGCCGCAGCCTGAGCCGAAGCAGCTATCCTTATACTCAAAAACCTCCGGTGCATATTGCACCGGAGATTTTTGGTTTTATCTGAATGCGGCTGTGTTTCGCTGTTCCTTCATCTGCCGGGCGGCCGACAGAGACAGCAGAACAGAGAACATCTGCTTTCCGTCGCTGAAGTCAAGGCCCGTACTCTCGGCGATGCGCCGTAGACGGTAATCGAGCGTGTTTCTGTGTATCCCCAGCGCGTCGCAGGTCTTTATAAGGTTCTGTGCGTTGATGAGGTATTCATACAATGTTCCCGTATGGTCAAATTTTCCCTTTTCATCCAGCAGCAGAAGCGTCACCACCGACGGATGCAGATCCTCCGGCCGCGTCATGCCGCAGAGCGAGACCACATATCCGAGCTCCAGCTCGTCGAAGGACGCAAGTCTGCCGGTGCCGTCCTCGCGGCTGAGCAGCTCCAGTGCGCGCAGCACGCGGGCGTACGTCGTTCCGGTCGCCTCCAGCTCCGTAAAAACGCGGCTGTAAACGCCCTGATAGCCGAGATTTCTGACGTGTTCCCACGCAAGCTCAACACGCCTTTGCAGCTCCTCCGGAGCCTCAAGCGAAAAGAACAGCGTCATGATGCTTCCGGAGAGGATTGGATTTGCGCCGCTGACGCGTTCTATCGTGTTCACGACCGGGATCATGCGCGGCCGTTCCAGCGGATGCCGGCTCAGATCGACAAGCAGCAGCGCAAAATAGCCGCTGGTCTCCAGTCCGCACATCTCCGCGCGGGAGCTCAGAGCCGCGCGGCTCATCTTCTCTCCGCCGATGAGCTGCATCAGAAACAGCTCGGTCGAGAACTTCTGTCCGGGCAGCACCCTCTCCATCCGGCGCATCGCGGACTTGACTACATCCGCGATCACCGGCAGAAACTCGCAGAAAGGCCGGTCATATGGCGTGAACTCCCCGAAAAACAGCAGATAGCCGACCGGTTCCCCGTCAAGCTCGATATGCAGGCAGAAATCCGTGAACACCCCGTCGCGGCACGCGGCCGCGGTGCACAGCCCGGCGCCTTCGAGCGCCAGCGGTCTTATGCCTCCCAGAGCCTCCGGCGGAATGTTCTCTCCGGCAAAGCTCCTGCCGGAAAAGGCTATCAGGCGTCCGAGCGAATCATACAGCGCGCATTCGCTTCCAACGACGGCAGAGACGGCCGAGACGACCTCGCTCATCGACCCGAGCAGTCCCGCCGAACGCAGAAGCTCCTTTTCGTGAGAAAGCTTTGCCTCGTGGGAGAACAGCTCGTCCAGATCGGCGCGCAGCTCCTCCGTTCCGGTACCCGGCGGCAGAAGGATGGCGCAATCGCCCTCGCGGACCTCGCACTCACAGTCGCGCACGAGCGCAAAAGCTCCGGAAGCGCCGCAGGCGGCATATTCCGACAGCAGCCCGGTCTGGAGCATCCCCTCCGGCGCCGCAAGCCGTATCGGGCACGAAGCAAAAACGGCACTGTTCTCCAGTGCATTTTTCATAATAAGCTCCGCGTTTTTGAAATATCCAGCGATGATCCTTATATCCGTCATCAACATCACCAGCCATGAACAAATTGAATTTACATGGATATTATAGTTCGGCAGACGGTATTCGTCAAACATATGTGAAACGATCACATTGTGAAAAACCAACAACGCGGAACAAAACCGGACAGGATTCCGTCTAATGATCGACTTTTTGCGATTTTAGGACTTTATTTTTTCCAAACCTGTGCTATATTATAATACGCATTTTCATGAAAGCGAGGCGTGAAGAGCAATGTCATTACTGGCAGAGGCGGGAAACAGACTGCGCAGGATCTTCGGTTGGCTGAACAGCCGGCCGCTTGCCGCGCTTCCTATCCTCTCGGTCATTATCACATTCATTCTTGAGATTTTCAGCCGGCGCGGGCTGAGTGAGGCGGTGCAGTTCCTTGCCGGGGAACCGCTCATGTTCCTTTATAATGTTTTTATCGTGCTGCTGACGCTGTCGGTGTGCATGCTCGCGCCGAGGCGCGTCTTTGCGGTCTGCGTGGTGAGCGCTGTGTGGCTTATCCTCGGGTTTGTGAATTTTCTCGTTCTGAGCTACCGGACAACGCCGCTCGGCATGATAGACCTGCTTCTGGCCGGCAACGCGATAAAGCTGATCAACGTTTATCTTGAGCCATGGCAGATCCTGCTGATCATCCTTGGCGCCGCCGTTGTCATCGGCGGTGGTATCTGGCTGTGGAAACGCAGCCCCAGGGAGCGCATACGTCCCTTCCGGGCGCTGGCCGGGACGCTCTCCGTTGCATGTGTGCTCTGGATATTCTCCGTCTCCGTCACCAGCGCGGACGCCCTTTCCGAGAGCTTCGGCAATCTCGCGGTGGCTTATGATGATCTTGGCTTTGCCTACTGCTTTTCCACCAGCGTTATCGACCGCGGAGTTGAAAAGCCGGAGGACTATTCCCCGGAGTCCGTCAGCGGCATATGCGATGAGCTGAAGACAAGCGCAAAAGGTGCAAGGCCGAACGTCATGATCGTGCAGCTCGAGTCTTTCTTTGACCCCGCGCGCTATTCGGGCATTGGACTCGACGAAAACCCGATACCCAACTATACAAAACTGCGCAGCGAATGCTCGACCGGTTATCTCTCCATGCCCTCGATAGGCGCGGGCACGGCCAATTCCGAGTTTGAGGTCCTGACGGGAATGAACATGGACCACTTCGGCGCCGGCGAATATCCGTATAAGACGATCCTCGGCAGCGAGACATGTGAAAGTCTGGCCTATGACTTCGGGAGCATCGGATATACCTCGACCGCGATACATAACCACATCCGCACGTTCTACGGCCGCGACAAAGTGTTCGAAAACCTCGGCTTCGACGAATTTATCTCTGTGGAGGACATGGGTGAGATCGAGCGCACGCCGACGGGCTGGGCAACGGACGAGGTCCTGACGGGCGAGATCATTTCCGCTCTCGACGCAAGCGAGGGGCGCGACTTCATATACACGATAACCGTTCAGGCCCACGGCAGATACTCAAACGTCGGCGACGAGGACGAGACGAACCTGCCATCCGAAGAGGATGGGGACGCAGACATGGCAGAGGCCTGGGCCTACTATGCCGAGCAGCTCTCCGGGACCGACCGGTTCATCGGCGATCTGATCTCCGCCCTGCGCGGCAGAGGCGAGCCGACGGTCGTTGTTTTCTTCGGCGACCATCTGCCCAGTCTTGAGATAGACGAAACCCTGCTTGACGACCGCGACCAGTTCACGACGGAATACATGATCTGGTCCAACATCGGCCTTGCCAAACAGAGCGTCGATCTCCAGGCATATCAGCTCGGCGCATATGTCCAGAGCCGTCTCGGGCTGTGTCTCGGCCCTATTCCGGCGCTGCACCAGCGCTATTTCCGCTCCGGCAGCCCGGACGATTATCAGCACGCATTGCAGACGCTCGAATATGACATGCTTTACGGCGAAAAATACGTTTTTGACGGCTCCGACGGATACATTCCGACCGACCTCAGCCGCAAAGGCTGACAAAAAGCCCGGGCATCCCAAATGGGATGTCCGGGCTTTTTTGTGCCGTATGTAAGTTACTCTGTGGGAGTTTCAGGCTCCCCGGCAGGGGCTTCCTCGGCCGTCTCGGCCGTTTCCCCGGCAGCGGGAGCTTCATCCGCCGCAGGCGCTTCTTCGCCGGCGGGGGCTTCGGGCTCCTCCGCCTTGGCAACCACGGATTCAAACTCGACGACTATGTCGTCCTCCGGAGTGTTGCCGCGGGCCTTGATCTCCTCGATCTCCGCTTCCTTGTCCTCAATGTTCTTGAGAGACACGGAGATCTCATCGCAGAGCTGGATAAAGAAATCGTCGGGATCGTCCTTGCGGGTCTCGTAGTAAAGCTTGCCTATTTCGGTATATGCCTTTTTGATGGTATCTTTTTCGCTTCCGATCTCGATATTGAGCTTTGCAATGCGGGACACGTCCTTTGCCTTATCGGCAACAACGCCGGCAAAATCGCGGGTCTTTTCGGCTACCTGGCCTATCGTGTCTATGACCGCGCCTTTGATGTCATCAAATTTTGCCATAATTCTTTCCTCCTTGTTCAGTATATATTGTTTATAAGATCAGCCGGCGGAGGTTCGGCCCCGTCAGCCTGAACAGCTTTATGTACGGAAGCTTCTGCGCTTCCGTGGTTTCATATTATATTACTTTTGTTTTGAGTTGTCTACTGTCTTATTTCTCCGCCGGGGAGACAACCGAGAGGGCAAAGCCCTCCGGATCGAACGACTCGAGAATAAACCCGCAGAGCTCCTGCCCTGTTATGCTCCTGAGTGTTTCGAACTCGTCCAGCGCGTTGAAGCCCGCAAAATATGACTCCGCCATCGCCGTACATATTACGGAGAAGCGGTCCAGCGCGCGGACATTCGAGCCATACACGCTCTTCTTCGCGCGGTCGAACTGCTCCGGATCCACGCCGCCGCTGCGCAGCCCGGCAAGCTCTGCCTTGAAACGGTCCAGAACAGCCGCCGGATCCCGGCTCTCTCCTCCCGCCATGAGCACGGCGGAGCCACCCGCGTAGGCAAGTCCGGCGCCGAAATCGTTCTTTATCAGTCCCTCGGAATACAGGCCGGTATAAAAAGCGCTAGCCTCGCCCGTCAGATACTCGACGGCCAGTTCGGACAGCACCTTCTGACGCATACGCCTCTCGCCCTTCGGCGCGGGTTCAACGCGGCAGCCAAACATGAACTGCGGCGCAGATACGGACATCTGCACCTCCTTCACCGGCTCGTAGACCTTTTTATCATCCGCGGGACCATAGTCGCGCTCGGGGACCTCCCCGGGTTCCCCGGGGAGCACCGAACGCGCGATCTCGATCACCCGCTCCGGACTTACGTCGCCGGCGACGCACAGGACCATATTGGAAGGGTTATAAAAGACCTTATGGCAGGCATAAAGCGTATCCGCGCTTATCTCCGCTATGCTCTCGACCGAGCCCGCCACGGAATCGCGCGCGGGATTTGATGCATACAGCGCCTTGAGCAGGTTGAAGCACACGACATAGCCCGGCTCGTCGTCGGTCATGCGTATCTCCTGTCCGATTATGCCCTGTTCCTTATCGACGCTCGCCTGCATGAAATACGGCACGGAGACGAAGGACAGCAGACTTTTGAGGTTTTCCTCGAAGCCCTCGGCGCACTCAAAATAATACGTCGTCATTGCGGAGCTCGTCCATGCGTTGGGAGAAGCGCCGTTGGCAGACAGGATGTTCAGGGCGTTGCCGTCCTCTGTGTCGAACATCTTGTGCTCGAGGAAGTGAGCCACGCCCGCCGGGGTGTCGATCCACTCGCCGCCGTATCTGAAGCGGCGGTCGGCGCCGCCGTAATTCGTGCTGTAACTGGCGAAGAACTTGTTATAGCCCGCCTTCGGCAGCACGATGACGCTCGCGCCATTCGGCAGCTTTTCAATGTAAAGAGTCTCGCCGAGATTGGGGTAAACTATCATCTCCATGAGCTATTCCTCCCCCCGCAGAAAATACACCGCGTCGCACTCGACGCTGTTGGCAATATCCACGACGTCCTGCTTCGTTACAAGCTCGACCAGTCCCGCCATCTCGTCCGGCAGGCATTCAAGTCCCTCGAGTATGTGCGCAAGGCAGAAATACTCAAGCTCCGCCTGGCTGTCCATCGTCGTCCGCAGATCGGTCGCAAGCGCCTTTTTGGCGTTTTCCAGCTCCTCGTCCGTTATCTCGCCGCGGCGCATCGCGTCCAGCTGGGCAAATATCTCGGACAGCGCAGCGTCATATTTATCAAACTCTATTCCGGAGTTGACGCACATGATGCCCTTGTGGATATCGACCGACGAGCCCGCATAATAGGCAAGGCTCAGTCTCTCGCGCACGTTCATGAACAACTTCGAGGTCAGGCAGCCACCATACACGGCGTTGAACACACGAACAGCAGCAAAATCGGGATCCTCCATGCACTCCCCAAGGCGGAAGCCGACGGAAAGCTTGCCCTGGTTCACGTCCATCTCCTCGGTGAAGGTACGCTCATGCTCCTCGACGGAGTTCATGCGTATGTCCGTTCCTATCTCATAATCGATCTCGCCGCGCGGAAGGTTCAGAAGAGTTTCGCGCATTGCGCGCTCAACGCGCTCCGGCTCCGCACTTCCGCAGAAGAATATCTCAACAGGCGACTGAGTAAGCAGTTCTTTCCACCGCTTTGTCAGCTTTTTATAGTTGACGCTCTCGCACTCATCCTCGAAGCCGTAGGCCGGAACGGCATAGTCCTCATAGCAGCACATCTTTTCCAGCATACGCAAAAGCGCATAGCTACGCTTGTCGTTGACCCTGCCGCGTATGCTCTCGAGCAGCTTTTCCTTTTCGCTGTCCGTATACGACGGAAGAAGAAGCCCTCCTCGCGTTTCCGGAGAAAGCAGCATCTCTCCCATCAGTTCCGTCACGCGCTCAAGCAGATGTTCCCCCTCGGGAAGAAAGCTGTCGTTTATAAAGCTTGCCGTGAAGCCGACGGCCTGTATCTCTCCGATCTTTCGCACAGACGGGTCTATCCTTGCGCCGTACATTCCGCAAAGAGCCCCGGAGAGACTTTTTATATCCGGATAGGTTTTTGTGCCGCGTGAAAGCACCTTCGGCACCAGCGCCGTTGCCGGCGCAGTGTCGCGCGTGAGCTGGGTCAAAAGGTTTATGCTGATGTATCCTGTTTTGAATTTGTCGGTTTTAAGGCATGTCAGCATGACCGCCGGCATGATCTCTTTTCGGAACACTTCCAAGACGCATCCCCCTTAAAAACTCAGATTTTACAATCACATTTTACCACAGTATGTCCGGTTTGAATATAAACATTTTATTAATTCAGCGGCGGAGGATTTTTTCAATGTACATCAAAGCGCAGGCGCTGTATAATAAGACCCATCACCGATCGTTCTGGAGGCGAAGATATGGACATTCCCGTTATCTCATTTACCGGCTGGTCCGGCTCCGGCAAGACCACTTTCATTGAAAAGCTCATCCCCGTTCTGCGCGGGCGCGGACTGCGCGTTGCCGTGCTCAAGTCCGACGGACACGAATTTCAGATGGACCGCGAGGGCAAGGACACCTTCCGCTTCAGCTCCGCAGGCGCGGACTGCGTCGCCATCGCCAACAGCCTCCATGCGGCCATTCTCGAAAACCGCCCGCTGTCCTTCGAAGAGCTTTGCAGTCATATCAGAAACGTAGACCTCATTCTCGCGGAGGGCTTCCATTCCCAGCCGCTGCCGCGCATAGAGGTCTTTCGCGGTCATGACAGTCTCCGCTGCGCGGACCGTGAAAATCTCTGGGCCGTCATAACGGATGAACAGATCTCTCCGGGTGTGCCGGTTTTCGGGCTTGAGGACGTCTCGTCCGTGGCCGGCTTTATCCTTGAAAGGCTTGGCATGACGCCCGGCGGACCCGTCGAATTATGAAAAAATAATGACCGCACCGGTGTGCCAGCACCGGTGCGGTCATTATCGCCTCTGTCTCGCCGCTCAAAGCTCTTTGATAGCCTTAAGGCAGTCGGGGCAGATGTTCTTGCCCTTGTAATCCACGATGTCTCTTGCGTTTCCGCAGAACAGGCAGGCGGGCAGGTACTTCTTGAGAATTATGCGGTCCTCGTCCACATATATTTCAAGGGCGTCTCTCTCTGCGATATCGAGGGTTCTGCGCAGTTCGATAGGCAGGACGATTCTTCCAAGCTCATCCACTTTTCTGACGATTCCGGTTGACTTCATAGTTCTCTGTCCCTTCTCCAATATAAATTTTCTCCCCGCATTCTCCCCTGCGGGGATAGTCAAACGTTTGACACGTTTTGACAACAAGGCCAGTATACCACATGCACAGATAAAGTCAATATTATCATAAAAAGTTTTGCATTTTTACGAATTTTAAGTAAATATGACCATAAATAGGGGGTGTTTTTTATCATAATCTCTATATTTTGGACAGCCGCAGCCGCTTTTTCGTTTGTATGCGCACTGGTTTTGGGGCGGGCGGAGGAGGCCGGAGCCGCCGCGATGCAGGGTGCGGCCGCCGCCGTGGAGCTGTGCATATCAACAGGAGGGATGATATGCCTGTGGTCCGGCGTTATGGAACTCATGAACAGAGCTGGAATAACCGACGTCATAAAGCGGCTGCTCCGGCCCCTTCTTGGCCGGCTGTTCCCCCGCACGGCCTCGGACAGCGAGACCTTCGGCGCGCTGTGCTCCAATGTCTCGGCAAACCTGCTCGGTCTGGGCAACGCCGCCACTCCGGCGGGCATAAACGCGGCAAAGGGCATGCGCAGACTCGGCGCGGATAAGGAACTGGTCCGTCTCGTGGTGATGAACACCGCCTCGGTCCAGCTCATCCCGACGACGGTGGCCGCGGTGCGCGCCGCTCTGGGCTCCGCCGCCCCATATGACATTCTTCCCTGCGTCTGGATAAGCTCACTGTGCTCCGTTTCGGCGGGGCTTCTGGTCTCATATCTCCTTCAGGGGCGGACACGATGACACAGTTTTCATCGCTTATCGCGCCGTTCATAATGGCCTTTACCGCGCTGTATGCGCTGTACCGCCGCGTTGATGTGTTCTCCGCTCTGACAGACGGGGCCAGAAGCGGCCTGCAAACCGTTGCCGGAATGCTGCCGCCGCTTATCGCGCTGCTTTCCGCGGTGTATATGCTGCGCGCATCCGGGCACAACGGCGCTCATGCTGCTGCGCCCATTCAGCGGCAGCGGCGCGCTGTCCGTCGGCTCGGAGATCATGGAACGCTTTGGCCCGGACAGCATGACCGGCCGCATAGCCGCCGTCATGCTCGGATCGACCGAGACGACCTTTTATGTCATTGCCGTCTATTTCGGCGCGGCGGGCGTAAAAAAAAGCCGCCGCACAGTGCCTGCGGCACTTGCGGCGGACTTCGTCGGTTTTCTTATGGCCTGTCTGACGGTCAGGCTTTTTTTCGGCCGGGGCTGAAGCGCTGCATCGCGCGCTTGTGAAGCTCGGTCCCCGCCGCCCCGTCCGGGATGAAGTATTCTTTTCCGGAAAAGCTAATAATATCGCTCACATCTTCTCCGGCGCTGAAACGCCGACCAGCGCGAGGCAATGCGCTATAACGCTTCTGGTACAGTCGGCCAGCATCAGACGGGCCCGGAGAAGCTCCGGCTCGGAATCCTTGATGCGGCAGCTGTTGTAGAAGCGGTGGAAGCGCGCCGCAAGCTCGGTCACATAGCGGTTGATGCGGCTCGGGTCATAGTCATGCGCGGCATATATTATCTCATCCGGCAGCGCGGAAAGCTGCTTTATCAGTTCGTGCTCCTGCTCGCTCTGAAGCACGGTCAGGTCCACATCCTCCGCCCCAGGCACAGCATGGCCCTCCGCGGCAAGGGCCGCTATCAGGCTGCAAATGCGCGCATGGGCATACTGGACATAGTAAACCGGGTTGTCGCTGTCCTGACGCACGGCAAGGTCGAGGTCGAACTCGAGGTGCGTATCGGGCTTGGAGTTGAAAAAGAACCGGCAGGCGTCAACGCCGATCTCGTCGAGCAGGTCGTTGAGCGTCAGCGCCTTGCCCGTGCGCTTGGAGACCTTCACGACCTCATTGCCGCGGACAAGGCGGACCATCTGCATGATGAGGAAGTCGAGCTTTTTATCGCCCAGGCCGAGCACCGGGGCCTTCATCGTTGCGGCAAAGCGTATCGCGTGGCCGTGGTGGTCGGCGCCCCACACGTCGATGACGCGGTCAAAGCCGCGCTCGATGAACTTATTGCGGTGATATGCGATATCAACAGCATAGTATGTGTAAAAACCGTTGGAGCGGCGCAGGACCTCGTCCTTGTCCGCGCCCAGCTCGGTATTGCGCAGCCATATCGCGCCGTCCTTTTCATAGGTCAGTCCCGCGCCCGTCAGCAATCCAACCGTCTCTTCAACATAGCCGGAGCTGTGCAGACTGCTCTCGAGAAACCACTGGTCAAAATGTATGCCGTAGCGCTCGAGGTGCTTTTTCATCAGTTCGATATTATACGGCAGCGCAAACGCAACAAAGGCTGCACAGCGCTCCTCGCTCGGCACGTCGAGGTATTTTTCGCCGTCGCGCTCATATATCAGCCTTGCCAGCTGCTTTATGTCTTCGCCGTGATAGCCGTTTTCCGGGAACTCCACCGCATCCTCGCCCTTTATGAGCTGGAGATAGCGCGCCTCGATGCTCTTCCCGAAGAGATCGACCTGGTTTCCGGCGTCGTTGACATAGAACTCGCGCCAGACGTCATAGCCGGCCATTTCCAGAACGGAGGCCAGCGCATCGCCGAGAACTCCTCCGCGGGCGTTGCCGATCGTCATGGGTCCCGTCGGGTTTGCAGAGACGAACTCGACCATGACCCGCTCGCCGTGTCCAATGTCGGAGCGGCCGTAATCCGCACCTTCCCCGGCGATGGCGCGCAGAACGTCACCATACCACTTGTCGCCGAGGAAGAAGTTGATAAAGCCGGGACCGGCTATTTCCACTCTGTCGAACCAGCTGTTTTCCAGCTCGAGATTTTCCGCAAGTATCTCCGCGATCTTCCGCGGCGCTGCGTGCAGTGCCTTGGCTCCCGCGAGCGCATGGTTCGCGGCATAGTCTCCGTTTTTGACATCCTTTGGAATGTCAACTCTGCCCGTGAGGACCGCGCCCTCCGGCAAAAGTCCCTGTGCCGCCGCCTTTTCATAGGCTCCGGCCAGCAGCTCGTCTATCTGTTTTTTCGCGTTTTCAATAAGGTTCATACGCTCTCCTGCCTTCCGCTCTCTCTGACGTTTATCTTGAAGTTGTTTTTCCCTATTGTGGTGTGCTCGATATCGATGAGATATTCTATCTCCATATCCCCGCCGTGTTCACCCAGACTGTGTTTGACGCTCCGTGTCGAAACACCCATTGCCGCCGCGCCGTATGGCGTGTCGTATAGGAAATAGTGCTTTTTGCCCGGCTCGAATATCATGGTCGTGTTCAGCGAGCCGACACGGGACATCGTGACGGAATCCGGCTTTACGGAAAAGGTGGTCCTTGTCCCGGCAAGCCCTGTCAGTTCGCTCTCCATGTACGAGAAGTATGTCTCCCCGTCATTATGCAGATACTTTCCGTCGGTGACAAGCTCGATAACATCCTTGTCGTTGTCGGGAAAGGTCTGTGTTCCGACAATAGATATTATCACGTCCTTGCCGGAGTTCAGATTTTCGTTCATGGCTTCCTCTTTTCGTTATTGCTTCTGCCGGCGCGGACACGCCCGGCGTCGGATTCATATATCGGCGCGGCGCACCTCGCCGCAGTTTTCCCTGCCGAGGAAAAGCCCGGCGTTTTCGGCAAAGAAATCTGCGTCGCCGCTGGTATACAGCTCTGTCGTGCCCTGCCGCGGCCCGGCAAGGGCGTCCGTTTCCCGCAGGAACCGCGCAAGCTCGAGAGCCGCCGCCCGACTGTTGCTGACCAGCTCCGCCCCCGGCAAAAACGCCCGGATCTCCGGCGTGAGCATCGGATAATGAGTGCAGCCCAGCAGCAAGACCTCCGTCCCCTCCTCACGGAAGGGCGCCAGAGCCGCGGCAACGGCCTTTGCCGTTTCGGGATCGTTTCTGCCGAAGCGGCCGCTCTCGACCAGAGGGACAAACGCAGGGCAGGCGCACGCAGTTACCCGTGCCTCGGGGGCCGCGCCGGCTATCGCGCGCTGATATGCGCCGCTCCGTATCGTCGCCTCTGTCGCTATGACGCCGATGCGCCCGGCCGGGGCCAGCTCCGCCGCGGCACGCGCCGCGGAATCTATCACGCCGACTACCGGGACGGGCGAAGCCTTTTTCAGCTCCTCCATCGCGTTTGAGCTGCTTGTGCCGCAGGCAACGAGCACGGCCTTGACATCAAAGCGCATCAGGAACCGGAGGTCCCGGAGGGACAGCTCGACGATCTCTTCGCGGGTCCGTCCGCCGTATGGGGCGTTGGCGGAATCGCCGAAAAATATCAGGTTTTCTCCGGGAAGCATTTCCCGCAGCACGCGCAGCGCGGTAAGCCCGCCAAGGCCGGAATCAAATATGGCGATCGCCCTGTTATCCATGGCATCCTCCGAATAACGCGCGGGACCCGCGCGCATAGTGTTACCCAGGGCAATACCGCATAATTCCCATGAGCGGGATCGCGCAGTCCGATTTTTCGTCAGGCGAAACTGCGCGGCATTGCCCTAAATATCATATGACAAAACCAACGGCAAATCAAGGGGAAAAATTGTGTGGAATTTTGTATGTGCGTTTGATATAATGATATAGATACCATTTCTCCAAGGAGGTCAGCATGAACATCGAGCTTACGACAAAAGAATTTCGCAGACTGCTGGATATGGTATACATCGGCAACTGGGTGCTCAATTCCACACGCGGCAGCGACCGCTTTGAGGACTACGACAAAATTCAGGAAAAGCTTTTTGCCCAATGCGCTAGAAACGACATGACCTCGCTCATACAGATCTGGCGCGGCCATATCTATCCGTCCCGCGCATACGAGGACGGCGGCATACACGAGGCAATAGCCGACTATGAGGACGCTGTATTCTTCGATATCCTCGCGGAGGAGCTTGCCCGCCGCGACATGGATTCCGAGCATATCAGCCCCGACGATGTCTCGGAACTGGCCAGCAGAATGGATGAATATATCAGCGAATTTGAAAAAAACGGAGTAGACAACATCGAAATAGTGAAATAACAGACATGAAATCCGCCTCCCTGTGGCAGACTAAAGCTATCGGGAGGTGATTTTTTGTGAAAATGACAAACGAGGAATACAACGAATACCTGAAGAAAATGAGCCCGCCTTCCCCTCTGGGCAAGGACATGCTCAAGGCCTTTCTTGTCGGCGGCATCATCTGCTGCATCGGTCAGGGACTGATCGCACTCTGGGGCAGTTTCGGTCTCTCCGAAAAGGACGCCGCGACGGCCACGACAATAACCCTTGTCTTTCTCGGCGCGTTTCTGACGGGCTTTGGAGTATACGACCGCATTGCAAAGTTTGCCGGCGCGGGGACCATCGTTCCCATAACGGGCTTTGCAAACGCCGTCGTGTCCCCCGCGCTGGAGTTCAAGAGCGAGGGCCTGATAACCGGTACCGCGGTAAAGATGTTCACTATCTCCGGCCCCGTTATAGTATTCGGCCTTTCGGCAAGCGTGATCTACGGCATCATTCTTGTTCTGTTCGGTCTAGCATAGTGCGGCCCGGCGGCATTCTGCCGGTGACGCCTCACATACGGATTCCCCCGGACGAGGCGAGGTGCTTCCGGCGTGGGATCTCAGGCTGTATAAGCTGTATAAAAGGTTCCCACAGGCTCTTTGAATCTACGCCCGTCTCCGGCAGCCGGCTCGAACCGGCTGCCGGAGACGGGCGTTTTTCTCCATTGTCCCTTACATCGAAAATCGTTAAAAAAGTGACTTATTTTGTGAAAAGCTAAACTTTCTACCCCTATTGCATATAAAAAAAGTTAGTGATATGATGAAATTAAAAATGAAGGAGTATTTGTCATGAGTATCATACAGAAAGCATATTGCCGCGCCTTTCAACTGGTGTTCAACTACGGAGCCCGCTGCCTGAAATGGCGCAAGCCGCGGGTAGAGCGCGGCCCGGGCCGCATTCGCTTGATCCCTGACATTCTGGCCCCTGAAGGAGCCAAAAAGCCGCTGATCGTCTCCGGTCCAAATGTGCTCCGTATGCTGCTCCCTCCTCTGCTGCAGGCTATGGATGCCGCAGGCATGCACTATGAGCTTTTCAGTCAGGTAGAGAGCAACCCGTCCTCCGACACCTGCGAAAAAATCCGGGACGCCTATCTTGCTGCCGGCTGCGACAGCATCATCGCCGTGGGCGGAGGCAGTCCAATGGACGCGGCCAAGGCCGCCGCGGCTCTGGTTGCAAGGCCCGGTAAAACAGTGCGCAAGCTCAGTGGCCTTTTGAAGGTCGGCCGCTCTATCCCCACTTTCATCGCCATACCCACCACTGCCGGCACCGGCAGCGAAACTACGATTGCCGCCGTCATTACCGATTCGGAGACTCACAGGAAAGCCGCCATCATGGATCTGCACCTGATCCCCAAATACGCGGTGCTGGACCCGGAACTCACCGTGGGTCTGCCTCCCCATACCACTGCTACCACGGGAATGGACGCTCTGACCCACGCAGTTGAGGCCTATCTGTGCTGGACCTACAACACCAGGGAAAGCTACCGTCTGGCGGAGGAAGCCGTGTGCACTATCTTCAAATATCTCGATCGAGCTTACCGGGACGGTCAGGATCTGGAGGCCCGCGAAAAAATGTTGGAGGCCTCCTTCAAGGCTGGCTTTGCCTTCACTCGGGCAGGTGTGGGAAACGTACACGCCATCGCACACACACTGGGAGGTCTCTACGGCACCGCCCACGGCCTGGCGAACGCCGTCATTTTGCCCATCGTCCTTGAGGACTACGGAGCAAAGGTCTATAAAAAGCTGGCTCGTCTGGCCGATCTGGCCGGGGTAGGCGGTCGGGATCAGGCGGAGAAGGCTCAGAACTTTATCCGGGAGATACGCGCCATGAATGCTCGCTTCGGGCTGCCCACCGGCTTTGATTTTATCCGGGAGGAAGACCTCGACACCATGATCACCTGGGCTCTGAAGGAGGCAAATCCCGTCTATCCCGTACCGGTGATCTACGACCGGGTTCGCTGCCGTCGAGTCATTCTGACCGTCAAAAACAGTTAAGGAGGAAGCGAATATGGATATTTCCGAGCTTGTCAGCCGTCAGCGCACCTATTTTCTCAGCGGTGCTACCCGCAGCTATGCTTTCCGCCTCCGGGCACTGGAGCGGCTGCGTCAGGCCGTCCGGGAAAACGAGGACTCCATTGCGTGCGCCATGAAGCAGGATCTGAACAAAAGTCCCTTTGAGACCTATATGTGTGAAACAGGCCTGGTGTTGGATGAATTGGGCTCTCATATCCGGAATCTAAAGAAATGGATGCGTGAAAAGCCCGTTCGGACACCGCTGGCCCAGTTCCCATCCAGGAGCTTTATCTCTCCGGAGCCCTATGGCGTGACCCTCATTATGAGTCCATGGAATTACCCCCTCCAGCTTTGTCTTGAGCCTCTCATCGGGGCCATTTCCGGCGGCAACTGCGCCATCGTAAAGCCATCAGCCTACTCTCCGTCGACCAGCCGGGTATTGTCCGGACTTCTGGGCGATCTCTTCCCGGAAAACTATATTGCTGTTGTGGAGGGCGGCCGGGCAGAGAACAGCGCACTGTTGGAAGAAAAGTTTGACTACATTTTCTTCACCGGCTCCGTAGCCGTGGGCAAGACGGTCATGGCTGCTGCTGCCAGGCACCTGACCCCTTTGACCCTTGAACTGGGCGGTAAAAGTCCCGTGATTCTTGATAAAACGGCGGATCTGAAGCTTGCGGCCCGTCGTCTGGCCTTCGGCAAGGTACTCAATGCGGGCCAAACCTGTGTAGAGCCGGATTATCTGTTGCTTCAGGAGGGTCTGCAGGAGGCGTTTCTCGAACAATACCGCGCTGCGCTGAAGGAATTCTTCCCAGATGGAAATCTCTCCCAGATGGTCACCATTATCTCGGAAAAGCATTTCCTCCGGAACAAACGCCTCCTGACCGGGCAAAAGGCCGCCATCGGCGGCGGCTGGGATGACACCCGCCGTTTTGTGGAGCCCACAGTGCTGATGGATGTGGACCCAGGCTCCCCTATCATGCAGGAGGAAATCTTCGGTCCGATCCTTCCCGTGCTTACCTGGAATACGCTGGACGAGGTGATCCGCTTTATCCAGGCCCGTCCCAAGCCTCTGGCTCTGTATCTGTTCACCAAAAGCCGGGAGACGGAGCGGCGTGTGCTTGATTCCTGCAGCTTCGGCGGCGGGTGCATCAACGATACTATCATTCACCTTGCAACGCCCCACATGGGTTTCGGCGGCGTGGGCGAATCCGGCATGGGGCAGTATCACGGTAAACGGAGTTTTGAAACCTTCAGCCATTCCCGCAGCATCGTAAAGAAAAGCTGCTGGCTGGATATGCCCATCCGCTATTTCCCCTATACCAGGGCAAAGGA
>CAKSWM010000007.1 GCA_934511545.1 uncultured Oscillospiraceae bacterium
GGCGGTATTCCGAACGGGAGGTCATCATACGGTAGGGCTCGTTTGTGCCCTTGGTCACAAGATCGTCGATGAGCGTGCCGATATAGCCGTCGCTGCGGCGGAGAATGAGAGGCTCGAGGCCCTTTATTTTGAGCGCGGCGTTTATTCCCGCTACAAGACCCTGCGCCGCGGCTTCCTCATAGCCGGAGGAGCCGTTGAACTGGCCCGCGCCGTAGAGTCCGGAGATCTTTTTGCACTCCAGCGTCGGGTACAGCTCCGTCGGGTCCACGCAGTCATATTCTATCGCGTAGGCGGCGCGCGTTACCTCCGCATGCTCCAGACCGGCTATCGTGTGCAGCATTTCCAGCTGTACATCCTCCGGCAGGGAGGATGAGAAGCCCTGTATATAAAGCTCCTCGGTGTCGAGACCCATAGGCTCGACAAAGAGCTGGTGGCGCGGCTTATCGGCAAATCGGACGATCTTGTCCTCAATGGACGGGCAGTAGCGCGGCCCGATGCCCTCTATGACGCCGGAATACAGCGGAGAACGGTGGAGATTTTCGCGAATCACCCTGTGGGTCTCCGCATTGGTATAGGTGAGGTAGCACACGGCGCGGTTTTTGGGAGGCACGGACGTCGAGAAGGAAAAGCCCTCCGGCTCTGCGTCGCCGGGCTGGAGCTCCATTTTTGAAAAATCGACGCTGCGCGCGTTGACACGCGGCGGAGTGCCGGTCTTGAACCGGCGCAGAGAAAGCCCCAGCTGTGCCAGACGGGGCGAAAGCTCCGTTGCGGCGGCGAGACCGTCCGGTCCGGAGACCCGTGTGACATCGCCGATTATCGTCCTGCCGGCGAGATAGGTGCCGGTGCAGACGATGACAGCACGGCAGGAAAAGACCGCTCCGGTATAGGTCGTGACGGAGGCGACACTTCCGTCCTTCACGCCGATGTCCACGACCTCCGCCTGGCGCAGGCGGAGATTTTCCTGCCTTTCCAGTATTCGCTTCATCACGGCCTGATATTTTCGCCTGTCCGCCTGGGCGCGCAGGGAGTGAACGGCGGGACCCTTGCCGCGGTTGAGCATGCGGTATTGTATGCAGGCCTCGTCCGCAGACTTTGCCATCTGTCCGCCGAGGGCGTCTATCTCGCGCACGAGGTGGCCCTTTCCGGTGCCGCCGATCGCGGGATTGCAGGGCATGTTGCCGACGGAGTCGAGGTTCACGGTGAAGCAGACCGTATCCAGCCCCAGCCTCGCGCAGGCAAGGGCAGCCTCAATTCCCGCGTGTCCCGCGCCGATCACGGCGACGTCGCAGGTCCCGGCATTATATGTATTCATCGAAAACACCACTTTTCAGATTCAGAGTACAGCGTCCAGCACCAGAGACCAGACGGGGAGAGTTACGACGCAGAGCGCCGTTGACAGGAACACGTTTGCCGACGCCACGCGCCCGGCAATGTCCGAGTCGGAGTATTGCAGCGTGAAGGTCGGCAGCAGAGCGGCCGCGGGCAGCGCGCAGTAGATGACCGATACGCGGATTATCATAGCGTCCAGCCCCGTCAGGAGCAGTATGGCAAGAACTATTGCAGGGGCGGCGACAAGACGAATGAGCGAGAGCAGAAAATATGACGGGTGGCGGAGCATCTCGCCGATCTCCGCGCCGCCGAGGATCAGCCCGCAGAGCACCATGCCGAGAGAGGAGGTCATCTTTGATATCGCCTCTATCGCGGAGGCGAGAGGATACGGCAGTTTCAGCTGCGTCAGATACAGAAACACGCCTATGAAAACCGCTATCACAGGGGCGGAGAAGAAGTTTTTGAGAGCTTCCTTCATGTTCCCGGAGCGGCGGCCGCTCAGCAGCGGCTCGGCGGAGGAATAATAAAACAGGCGTATCATGACCGTGAACAGGACAAAATAGAACAGGCCGGTCTTTCCGTAAAGCGTCTCGACTATCGGCATGCCGACAAAGGTGAAGTTCGGGAAGATCGTTCCGAAACGAACCATCCGGCCCACGGCGTCATTGCGGCGTATGCGGCAGACGACCGTGCCGACAAGGAAAAGGACCGCCATACAGCCGAGGGACACCGCGAGGAGCAGAGCGCCGTTTCTGAGGTCGCTGGCAGAGTATTCAACGTTCAGCGAGTCGATTATCAGACAGGGCAGGGCAAGCGACGTTACAAACCTGGAAAGCTGGCGCTCGAAGCTGCCGTCCACTATCTTCAGACGGCGCACGGTGAAGCCGGAAAGGACGATGAGAGCAAGTTTTATTGCCAGATTCAAAAGCTGCATGGTATTGACCTCCCGCTATTAGCTCTGGTATTATATATCCTGTATTCCGAAATTGCAAGGAAGAGAGAATGTTTGCCTTGCACGGACATATGGCCTGGTGGTAAAGACTGAGCTCTTGGTAAAAAACATGATAGATTAACGGTTTGCCAAGGTTATTAATGTTTATTACGCCGATTGACAATCAGGGGTGCTTAAACTAAAATAATATCACTTCAAATGATTAAATTGAAGCATCATTTCTTTTGAAAAAAGGAGAGGCCAAAATGAAAAGACTGCTTTGTGTTATGCTGGCTCTCGCTATGATGTTCTGCTTCTTCGCCGCATGCGGCAACGGGACGTCTGACGAGCCCGGAACCGACACGCCTGTTACCAACGCTCCTGCCGACAATCCCGCAGATGCGCCTTCCGAGGCTTCCGGCACCTTCAAGATCGGCGGCATCGGCCCCCTCACCGGCGGCGCGGCCATCTATGGCATTGCGGCCATGAACGGCGCTCAGATAGCCGTTGATGAGATCAACGCCCTGGGCGGAGCCATTCAGTTCGAGTTCAAGGCAGAGGACGATACTCACGTTGCCGAGACCTCTGTCAACGCATACAACATTCTTATGGACTGGGGCATGCAGATCCTCGTCGGCTCCGTTACCACCGTCCCCTGCATCGCCGTTGCGGCAGAGGCCTATGCCGACCGCGTGTTCGAGGTGACTCCCTCCGCTTCCTCCACCGACGTTATCGAGGGTAAGGACAACGTGTTCCAGGTCTGCTTCACCGACCCCAACCAGGGCAGCGGTTCCGCGGACTACATTGCAAAGAACATGCCCGATGCGAAGGTCGCCGTTATCTACAAAAATGACGACGCATATTCCCAGGGCATCCGCGACACCTTTGTATCAGAGGCCGGAAAGGCCGGTACCGAGGTCGTCTATGAAGGTACCTTCAACGAGGCCACCCAGACCGACTTCTCCGTCCAGCTGACCGCAGCACAGTCTGCCGGGGCTGATCTCATCTTCCTTCCGATATACTATCAGCCCGCTTCCACCATTCTGACCCAGGCGGACCAGATGGGATATGAGCCCACCTTCTTCGGTGTGGACGGCATGGACGGCATCCTGACCCAGCCGGGATTTGAAACCTCTCTGGCCGAGGGCGTCATGCTGCTGACCCCGTTCTCCGCCGACGCGGCTGACGAGCGCACCCAGGCGTTCGTTGCCAAGTATCAGGATCTGTACGGAGAGACTCCCAACCAGTTCGCGGCCGACGGATATGACAGCGTTTACGTTATCTATGAGGCTATCAAAGCCTCCGGATGCACCAGCGACATGAGCACCGAGGATATCTGCGAGGCTCTTATCGCCGCGATCACCGCGGACGGATTCAGCGTTGACGGACTGACCGGCGAGGGCATGACCTGGTCCACCACCGGCGAGGTCTCGAAGGCGCCTATGGCCGTCGTTATCAAGGATGGCGTTTACGTCACTCCCTGAACGGATCGATAGAATTCAAACCTGAGTAAGCGAGGCAGGCTGCCGGGGATACCCGGCAGCCCCCCTCCATTTCTACGGCAGAAACAGGAGCGGCGCTTTTTCGCCGACGCTCCTGTTTCTGCCATAGAACATATATAAAAGAGAGGTGCGATTTATGGAATTTCTCTCCTACATGATCAGCGGGATCAACCTGGGAAGTGTGTATGCGATCATCGCCCTGGGGTATACCATGGTTTACGGCATTGCCAAGATGCTCAACTTTGCTCATGGCGACGTTATCATGGTGGGCGGATACATCTCCCTGTGCGCGATGACCTACTGGGGCGTTCCGAGCATCGTGGCTATCCTGCTGGCGATGATCGTGTGTACCGTGCTGGGCGTCGTTATCGAGGGTCTGGCATACAAGCCCCTGCGGCAGGCCACGTCGCTGGCCGTGCTTATAACCGCGATCGGTGTATCCTACTTTTTGCAGAACGCCGCACTGCTTATCTGGGGAGCCAACCCCCGCGTATACACCTCTGTTGTGACGGATACGCTCAAGCTCTTTGACGGGCGGCTATCAGTTCCCTGCATATCACTGGTGACCGTTGCCGTGTGCATCGTTATCATGATCGGGCTGACCCTGTTTACAAGCAAGACCAAGCTCGGCAAGGCGATGCGCGCCTGCTCCGAGGACAAGGGCGCGGCACAGCTCATGGGGATCAATGTCAACAGGACCATTTCCATGACCTTCGCCATCGGCTCGGCGCTGGCTGCCATTGCCGGAGTGCTGCTGTGCTCGTCCTATCCCACGCTTATGCCGACCACCGGCTCCATGCCCGGCATCAAGGCGTTTACCGCCGCCGTGTTCGGAGGCATCGGCTCCATTCCGGGCGCGTTCCTCGGCGGTATCCTGCTGGGAATAATCGAGTCCTTTGCCAAGGCGTATATCTCCACTCAGCTTGCCAACGTCATTGTGTTCGCCGTGCTCATCGTGGTGCTTCTGGTGAAGCCCTCCGGACTGCTGGGCAAGTATGTGCCCGAGAAAGTTTGAGGTGGCGGAGATGAAAAAACTCAGAGGTCTCAAGTCCACGACAAAGGTCGACTTTGCAACATATCTCGGCGTTATTATCGCATTTGTTCTCGTGTCACTGGCTGGTTCTCAGGGCATGCTGAACCGCTCCGTGAGCGGAATGCTGGTGCCCATATGCTGCTATATCGTCATGGCTGTTTCACTGAACCTGACCGTCGGCATTCTGGGCGAGCTGAGTCTGGGCCACGCCGGATTCATGAGTGTAGGCGCATTTACCGGCGTTGTCGCTGCAATGAGCTTACAGAACGCGATACCCTCCGCGGCTCTGCGCCTTGCCATAGCCATAGTCGTCGGCGCGCTGTTCGCGGCCATTGCAGGCGTTATAGTCGGCGTGCCGGTGCTTCGTCTCCGCGGTGACTATCTTGCCATCGTTACGCTGGCCTTCGGCGAGATCATCCGCGACCTCACGAACTGCCTGATAGTCGGATATGACTCCAGAGGACTGCACATCGCCTTCAATCTCGACGGCACAAAGACCGTTGAAAGCCTTGGAATGGACGAGACGGGCGTTGCCATTATCAAGGGCGCCCAGGGAGCTGTCGGCGTGGAGAAAATAGCCACGTTCACAGCCGGATTCATACTTATAATGCTGACGCTTATCATTGTGCTCAATCTGGTGCGCAGCCGCTCCGGCCGCGCGATCATGGCTCTGCGCGACAACCGCATCGCGGCAGAGAGCGTTGGAATTAACATCACAAAATACAAGCTGATGGCCTTTGTCACCTCGGCCGCGCTTGCAGGAGCCGCCGGAGCGCTTTACGGCCTTAACTATTCCAGCATCGTTTCCAGCAAGTTTGACTTCAACACCTCCATTCTCGTGCTGGTATATGTTGTTCTGGGCGGACTGGGCAACATCTGGGGCTCTATCATCGCGGCCACCGTGCTGTATATCCTGCCGGAGGCGCTGAGACAGTTTGCAGATTACCGAATGCTCGTTTATGCGATAGTGCTGATACTTGTCATGCTGGCAACGAACAACCCGCAGATCAAGAATCTTCTCGGTCAGATCATCCCCAGACGGAGGAAAGGAGATGAGGTCGATGACTAACGGCTTTAATGAAATCAAAATGGTCCCGGTGCCGTCCAAGAGCATCATTCCGGAGCGCGACCTGGACAAGTCTCCCATTCTGGAGGCCAGCCACCTGGGCATTGACTTCGGCGGACTGACCGCCGTTGACGACTTCAACCTGATCATCGGCCGCACCGAAATAGCCGGACTTATCGGACCGAACGGTGCCGGAAAGACGACTGTCTTTAACCTTCTTACCAAGGTTTATCAGCCGACCCGCGGCACGATACTGCTTGACGGAAAGGACACCAACGGCATGAACACCGTTCAGGTCAACCGCGCAGGCATCGCCCGCACATTCCAGAACATACGCCTGTTTTCAAATCTTTCAGTTGAGGATAACGTAAAGCTTGGACTGCATAACCAGATAAAATACGGCATGTGGAGCGGCATACTCCGCCTTCCCCGGTATTGGAAGCAGGAGAGGATCGCGCACGAAAGGGCACTCGAGCTTCTCAGCATTTTCGACATGCAGGATCTCGCGGACCACAAGGCCGGTTCGCTGCCCTACGGCGCTCAGCGCAGACTGGAGATCGTCCGCGCGCTCGGCACCAACCCCAGCCTTCTGCTGCTGGACGAGCCGGCGGCCGGAATGAACCCCTCCGAGACCGCGGAGCTGATGGAAAACATTCGCAAAATACGTGACACCTTCCACATTGCGATCATGCTCATTGAGCACGACATGAATCTTGTCATGGGTATATGCGAGGGCATATGCGTTCTGAACTTCGGCAAGATCATCGCAAAGGGCACGCCCAGCGAGATACAGAAGAATCCCGCCGTTATAGAAGCCTATCTCGGCAAAAAGAATGGAGGCGCCGAAAATGATACTTAAGGTTGATAACATCAACGTCTATTACGGCGCTATCCACGCTATAAAGGGCGTATCGTTTGAGGTCAACGAGGGTGAGATAGTTACTCTTATCGGAGCGAACGGCGCGGGTAAGTCCACTACGCTGAACACCGTTTCCGGTCTGCTGCACTCCAAGACCGGCTCCATCTCCTTCATGGGCGAGAACATCTCGGGAGTCGCGCCGCACAAGATCGTGGAACGCGGTCTTGCGCAGGTACCTGAGGGACGCCGCATATTTTTGCAGATGACGGTCCAGGAAAACCTTGAGATGGGCGCTTATACCAGAGGCAAGAGCGGGGTCGCCGAGGATCTCGAGATGGTCTTTGAGCAGTTTCCGAGGCTCAAGGAACGCAGAAAACAGATCGGCGGAACGCTGTCCGGCGGCGAGCAGCAGATGCTGGCCATGGGACGCGCGCTGATGAGCAGGCCCAAGCTCCTCATGCGTGACGAGCCGTCCATGGGTCTTGCGCCTATACTTGTCGAGCAGATATTCGATATCATACGGAGCATGCACAAAAACGGGACGACGATACTCCTCGTCGAACAGAACGCGCAGATGGCACTGTCTGTTGCGGACCGCGCATACGTTCTCGAAACAGGCAAGATCGGCCTGTCCGGCACCGGGCAGGAGCTCATTCAGAGCGATGAGATACGCAAGGCGTACCTCGGAGGCTGATGTGATAACTCAATATATAGAAATGCTTTTAAGGCGAGTCTTTTGACTCGCCTTTTTTATTTTTAAATCTCTGTTGCATCGGAATGTGCGATTTTCCGTTTCCGGGAGACTATGGATGGAGAGGTGATCATTACAGTGAGCAAAATCCCGAAAAGAGAGGACATCGTGCACGGGCTCAAGAAGCTCGCATTCGGCAAAGCAAACGACGCGGTCAGGCTCATCTTTGCCGGTGAGGACGGAGAGAACGCCGTTGACGGACTTGACCTGAGTCTGCTTTCCGAGGTCAAGCGTGGAAGCAACGGTACTATCGAAGTCAAGCTGATAAACAGGCTGGAAGCCATGGCGCTGCTGGCAAAGCTGCTCGACGCCGAAAAAAGCACCGGAGATGAGAGCGCCGCCGCGCTGTTCCGCGCAATGGACGAGGCAGCGGCAAGGAACGGTGAAGCGGAGTGATCGAGAAGCTTTCGAAAAAGCAATTGCAGACGCTTGTCTGGTGGTGCGACGGGTCGCCGTACCGTGAGCTTGACACCATCATCTGTGACGGCGCCGTCCGAAGCGGAAAAACGCTGTGCATGGGCCTGTCGTTCTTCTGCTGGGCAATGAGACGGTTTGACGGGATGCAGTTCGGGCTGTGCGGGAAAACGATAGTTTCGCTGCGCCGCAACTTTATTGCCCCGCTGCTGCCGCTGCTGCGCTCTCTTGGATTTGCCTGCGAGGAGAGGATCTCTCAGAATCTGGTCATCATACGCTGCGGCGGAAGGGAGAACAGATTCTTTCTCTTCGGCGGCAAGGACGAGGGCTCGGCAGCGCTTATACAGGGAGCGACCTTTGCGGGAGTGCTTATGGACGAGGCGGCGCTCATGCCGCGCTCCTTCATTGAGCAGGCGTGTGCGCGCTGCTCGGTGGAGGGGTCCAAGCTCTGGTTCAACTGCAACCCCGAAAACCCGCAGCACTGGTTCTATCTTGAATGGGTGCGGAGAGCGGAGGAAAGGCGCGCGCTTTATCTCCATTTTACGATGGAGGACAATCCCGCCCTCTCGGCCGAGATGCGGGAGAGGTACCGTAAAATGTATTCCGGCGTATTCTACCGCAGATTTATCCTCGGAGAGTGGGTCTCGGCGCAGGGAAGAGTTTACGACTTCTTCGATGAGAGCTTCGTCCGGGACGTGCCGGAGGGCCCATTCGGGCAGTTCGCGGTATCCTGCGACTACGGCACGGCGAATCCCGCGTCATTCGGGCTCTGGGGCCAGAAGGACGGAGTGTGGTTCCGGCTTCGGGAGTACTATTTCGATTCGCACCGGGAGGGGAAGCAGAAAACCGACGAGGAATATGTATCCGCGCTGCTGGAGCTTATCGGAGGCAGAAGCGTTTCCGCTGTTGTGATAGACCCGTCGGCGGCCAGCTTCATCGAAGCCTGCGCCAGACGCGGTCTGCCCGTCATCAGAGCCAACAACGACGTAATCTCAGGCATCCGTCTCACTGCGGATCTCCTCAAAAGCGGCAGACTGGTCATCTGCCGCGGGTGCAGCGACGCCATACGCGAGTTTTCGCTCTATTCCTGGGACGGGAAAAGCGGCGGACGTGACGCACCGATCAAGCAAAACGACCATGCCATGGACGACATCCGCTATTTCGCCGCTACGGTGGCGAGCCCTCCCGGAGACGCGTTCGAGGCGATTTTTGTTGAAAGGCAGGAGAGAATTTGAGGCTTTTTACAGGTAAAAAAAGACCTGCCCCGCGAGTTCAGCTGCGTTCCGCGCAGCGTCACCCGTTCGGAGTTCTGGACGGCTATGTTCCGCTTGGCGGCGGGGACATAAGGCTCTACCGCGCGATACGCGAGGCTGTTCCCGTTGTTGACGCGGCGGTCATGAAGATCATCAGACTGGCCGGAGGATGTTCGGTCAAATGTGAGGACGCACGGGCGGAAAAGGAGCTTGCCGGGTTTCTGCGCACGGTGAACACCGGCCGCGCTCAGCGCGGGCTCGGCGCGTTTATCGACGCATACCTCGACTCCATGATAACCTGCGGGCGCGCCGTCGGCGAGATCGTGACCTATGGCGACAGGGATATTGCCGCCGTTATCTGCGGCAATGTTGCGGATGTGCAGATCAGGGAGGGCGACAGCCCGCTGGACTTCAAGCTCTGCGCCGCCGCGGACGGAGGGGTCATGAGAGAATTGCCGTATCAGGAGCTGCTGCTGTTTACGCCGTTCAATCCCGAGGCCGACGCGCCCTATGGCGTTTCCATGCTGCGCAGTATGCCGTTTCTGACGGACATTCTTCTGAAGATCTACAACTCCATCGGCATTAACTGGGAGAGAGCCGGAAACGTCCGCTTTGCGGTAACCTACAAGCCGCAGAACGACATCGTTGACAAGGCGTATGCCCGTGAGCGCGCAGAGCTTATCGCGCACGAGTGGAGCGCCGCGATGCAGAGCGGGAAGGACGGCTCGGTGAGGGATTTTGTCGCCGTCGGCGATGTGGACGTCAAGGTCATAGGAGCGGACGGACAGGTGCTTGACAGCGAGGCTCCGGTGCGCCAGATCCTTGAACAGCTGGTTGCAAGGACGGGGATACCGCCGTTCATGCTTGGACTCAACTGGTCCTCGACCGAACGAATGAGCGCACAGCAGGCAGACCTTATGACCAGTGAACTGACGGCTATACGCCGGACGCTGACGCCCGTTGTTGAGCGCATCTGCTCGCTGTGGCTGCGTATGCATGGCTTCGACTGCGGGTTTGAGGTCGTTTGGGATGAGATCAACCTTCAGGACGATGTGGAACAGGCGCGCGCCGAGCTGTACCGGGCGCAGGCCGCGGCGTCAAAATGAGCCTGCTCCATTCCGCTTCCGCCCGCGGGAGAGGCGAAAGCTGCATATCCGCGGGCTCATTTTTCCTTTGTCGCAGGGAAGCCGCGTACGCTGAGCCTCCCTGCGAGGGCGGGGGAACAAAAACTATATCAGGGGAGGGAAACTGATTTTTGAACATTACCAAAGACGGAAAAAACACCGAAAGGACGGACGTCCGCTCGGAGATTGAAAGCGTCAACCGGTTTGCAAAAACGGAACTGTCCGAGGACGAGGTCTTTACCTTTTCGGTTCTGCTCTGTGACAACGAGGTAGACAGAGACTTTGAGAGGTTCGGAGAAGATACGCTCGCGGAGCTTCGGGATATGTTCGTGGGAAAGACCGGAATATGTGACCACGACTGGTCCAGCGGCAACCAGAAGGCGCGTATCTACCGCACCGAGCTCATAACCGATCCGTCGCGGAAAACGGCCGCAGGGACGGAGTATATGTATCTCAAGGGCTATGCATATATGCTGCGCACCGAGGCAAACAGTGAGCTCATTGCCGAGATAAACGGCGGCATAAAGAAGGAGACGAGCGTTGGCTGCGCCGTCAGCGAGAGCAGGTGCAGCATCTGCGGCGAGCTGATCGGCTCCGCCGGATGCGCACACGAAAAGGGCCGCGAGTATGACGGCAGGCTCTGCTATGCCGAGCTCACCGGCGCGGTGGACGCATATGAGTGGAGCTTTGTCGCCGTGCCCGCGCAGAGAAACGCGGGCGTCATAAAGCGCTTCGAGAGCTGCGGCAGCCTTGCGGAACTGGCGGAAAAGGGAGGCTTTTCGCAGGAACTGAACAGGCTCAAGACCATGGCCGGTCTAGGGAAAAAGTACCTCGACCATGCGCGCGCCGAGGTCCTCAGACTGGGGCTCATCTGTGACAGGGGACTTTACGACGCGCTCAGAGAATCATCCGCACACATGAACGATAAAGAGCTTGAGGCACTTCAGAAGGCGCTGGAAAAGCGCGTTCGCGAGATACTGCCGCCGGATACTCAGCTCCCGTCCGGGGAACGCCGGGCAGAATTCGACGGCGGAGAATACAAGATCTGATCAGGAGGAGAAAAAATGAAAATTTCTTTTGAGGGATACGGCGAGAACGCCGTCACATTCAAGAACAGCTCTGCAACGCCCGCGGTCGCGGGAAAGGCCGCGGCCATGACGGGAAACGGTGAGGTCGGTATCTGCACCACCGGCAAGCCCGCGGGCATTGCCATTTCCGCAGACAGCGATTATGCCGTTATCCAGACGGCAGGCTTCGTTACCTGTACATATTCCGGGACCGCGCCCACCGTTGGCTGGTGCAACTTTACCGGAGCGACGGGAGGCGCGGTCGAGGCTGCCAGCGCGGGCCTGCCCTGCCTTGTGGTAGAGGTGGACACCACCGCTAAAACCGTTGGATTCATTCTTTGATTCGGAGGTAGATAACAGCTATGAATTACAAATTTAACGACGTAAAGCTCGACAAGGGCATGTATTCCCAGAGCGGGAAGACCTTTGCACAGGTGCTCGAGAGCCTTGACCCCAGCGAAGAGTATAAGGGCACGGCTTTTGAGGGAATGGACGCTTATCAGCGCCAGCTCAAACGCTTTGACATCAAGGTTCGCGGCGCAGGAAGCGACATGGTGGAAAAATTTTTCCAGACGAGCCAGAGTTCCGTTCTGTTTCCCGAATATGTAGCCCGCAGTGTCCGCGCCGGTATGGACGAGGGCAACATCCTGCCCTCCATCGCGGCGTCCATCACAAATTTTGACGGCCTTGATTACCGCAGTATCTATTCCACCGCGGGCGAGAACGAGAAAAGCCTTCGCGTTGTCGGAGAGGGCGCAGCCATCCCGCAGACCGAGGTCCGCGTCCGCGAGAACACCGTCAGGCTCCGTAAGCGCGGCAGACTGCTGGTGGCCTCCTATGAGGCAATACGCTTCCAGAGACTCGACCTGTTTTCCGTTATGCTCCGTCAGATCGGCGGACAGATCATGCGTATGCACCTTGACGACGCGATAGACGTTATCCGCAACGGTGACGGAAACAGCAATACCGCTACTGCCTATGCCGTCGGAGATACCACCATCGGAGGCACTTCCGGCTCGCTGAGCTACAGTGAGCTTATCAAGTTCTGGAACAGCTTTGACCCCTATACGCTGAATACGATGCTCGTAAGCCCCTCCGCAATGGTCAGCATACTCGCCTGCAAGGAGTTCCATAATCCGATGGCCGGACTGAACTTCCAGGGTACCGGCGAGCCCGGCAATCCGCTCGGCGCAAAGCTTATCCGCACCGGAGCCGTGCCCGACGGCATGATAATCGGCCTTGACAGAGCCTATGCGCTTGAGATGGTCTGTTCCGGCGACGTTTCCGTTGAATATGACAGGCTCATCGACAGACAGCTTGAGCGCGCTGCGATCACGAGCATTTCCGGATTTGCCAAGCTCTATACGGAGGCGAGCAAAACGCTCAGCATCTGACGGCGGGCAGCTCGAAAGGAGTGGAAGCGTGTGAGTTATACGGATGATATATATGCAGGGTGCGCGGCGATGCTCGGCGAGCTGTCCGACGACAGGAGCGCCGCGCTGCGTATGGCCTGTCTGAGCGCGGAGGCGGAATTTACCTCAAGACTAAGACAGGATACCAGCCCGGAGAAGCTCGGCAAGACCTTTATCAACGCGTGCAGCGTGCTTGCGCTTTCCCAGTTCATTCTGCTTGAGGGGGCCTGCGGTGACGCTTCCAGCGTTAAGCTCGGCAGCGTCAGCGTTTCGCTCAGGGGCGCGGGCTCCGTCCGCGGTACGGCCTCCACTCTTCGTAAGCAGGCGGAGGCTATGCTCTCCGCCTGTCTCGAGGACAACGGATTCTGCTTTATGGGGGTGCGCGGATGAGAGAGACTATCGGACAGGAGATACGCAGGCTGGGGCAGGAAATGAAGCTGTATTCAAATGAATGCCCCGGCGGACGCGGCTTTTACGGGAGGATCGAGCCTGTAAGGCGAAGCTCGACGGGAAAGCTGCATGTCCGGACGCGCGCCGGGGGCGTTAAGCGCGCGGAGTTTCTGCTTATAGCGGAGAGCGGGTCCTTTCCGGATGGGGAAACGGGCGTTTACATCGTCTGCGGAGAGGAGCGCTTTGAGCTTATGCGGGCCGACAGGATGATGCTCGGAAACGAGCTGTGCCACTGGGAGGGCATTTTGAGACTCTGCGGAAAGGCGGTGGAAGGCGATGTTTGACGAGGTCATTTCCGCGATCATCGCGGCTTTGCGGAAAAAAGGGATACCGGCTGCCGCACAGTACCGCGGGGAACTGTTGAGCGAAAACAGACTTGTCTGCGTCGGGATACGCGGAGGAAGGATGCTCTCATCCGGCGCGGGGGAATATCTTGGGCTGAAAAACGGCCGGGAGCTGTTCGGCTTCCGCGCGGAGATCACTGCCGCCGCCGACATTTTCGCGGAGAGCGCCGCAGGCTGCCTTTCGCTGCTGGACATGCTCGGCGGCGCTCTGGGCAGTCTGTCCGGCGGCCTGCGCGGCGCGGAGCTTTCCTGCGAGGAGGTCCGGCCCGACGATGACACGGGCCTTTACCGGCTGCCCGCGGAGATCCGCGGAACGGCGTATTTTTCCGCGGAACAGGACGAGGACTCGGGCGAGTTCCTCGACTTTACTTTGAGAGGAGTTTTGAAATAAATGTCTGCAAGCGAAAGACCCGGAGTTTACAGCTCCGTAGACGTTTCCAGCGCGCTTTCGGCCTCCGGGCGCGGGCGCGCCGTCGGGGTCACGGCAAGGGCCGAGACGGGCGAAAAGGGAAAGAGAGTCATGATCTCGTCCTTTGCGGAGGCGGCGGCCACATTCGGCGCGGCAAGCGCGCTGGCGGGCCTTATAAAGGTGCTTTTCCAGAACGGCGCCCCGGCGGTCTGCGCCGTTGCGGCGGCTGTTGCAAGCGACCCGTCGGCGGATGATTATAAGGACGCCTTTGCCGAGCTCATGGAAAACGCCGACATAGGCGTTATGGTATGCGGAAGTCATGAGAAAAACGTGCACACGGCGCTGGAAACTGCGTTGGAGGGAGCTTCCGAGAGCGGAAAATACCGCATCGGCGTTATTGAGGCGGCGGGAACGGTTTCCCAGCTCGTGTCGCTGGCGCAGAGCCTTAACTGCGAAAAGCTCGTGCTCGCCGGGCCCTGCGCCGTCGGAACGGACGGGAATGCCGTGCCCGGCGTCATATCCGCGGCGCTGGCCGGGCAGAT
The DNA here is from genome assembly GCA_934511545.1 of uncultured Oscillospiraceae bacterium. Taxonomy (GTDB): domain Bacteria; phylum Bacillota; class Clostridia; order Oscillospirales; family Oscillospiraceae; genus CAKSXP01. Next base: position 14,487 of record CAKSWM010000007.1, read on the forward strand.
ATCCGCGGGGACGGACCCCGCGCTGCCGCTCAACGGCGCGAAGCTTTACGGCCCCGAAGGGCTGGCCTTTTCATGCTCCGACGCGGACGTGGACAAGCTAGTGCGCGGCGGAGTTACACCGATCGAGAACGTGAACGGAGAGTTCTTCGTTGTGCGCGGCGTTACGACAAGGACGACAACAAACGGTACGGGAGACAACACCTGGCGGGAACTGACGACGATACTCATCATAAACGACGTTATCCCCACGATACGCTCGGCGCTCAAAAGCAGGTTCGCGCGAAGCAAGAACACGGCGCAGACCCGCGGAGCCATCCGGACGCAGGTCGTTATCGAGCTTGAAAACAAGCTGGCGCATGAGATCATCGACAGCTATGGAAACGTTACTGCCGAGGCGAACGCCGAGGATCCCACGCTGTGCGAAGTCAGCTTTGACTTTACCGTTGCGCACGGACTTAACAGGATAAATCTGACCGCCCACATCACGGTCTGACGAAAGGGAAGGTTTTTTATATGAGTGTTATCGGATTTCCCACAAGCAGCGACATCTATATCGAGGCGGACGGAAAGAAAATCGCCGTCGTGCAGAGCTATAAGGCCGCTGCGAAACGCTCGGAGCAGGTCATAGAGGCATTCGGCGAGGCGGAGCCGGTTGCGACGATTGCAAGCCAGCGAAGCTATAAGCTTGAGCTGACAAGGCTGTATGCGACCGACGAGGCCATTTCCGACGGGATCAATTTTCACGAGCTGAGCGATTTTTCGCTCGTTATCGTCAAGCCCGACAGGAGAGTCGTTTACACCGGCTGCGAATGGAGCGAGATCGCCGAGAGCGGCGAGCTTTCCGAGATGGTCGCCGAAAAGATCACCGTTATTTCCAGTCACAGAGTGGAGACGGCGGTTTGATAAGGCCGGGCGCGATGGAACGGCTGCGCTGGCTGGTGCTGCGGGAATTCCGCGTTTTGCCCGGCAGCGAAGCAGCGCTTCAGGCGAGCGACGAGGACATTATCTTTGCGGGCGTGAACATGGTGCTCGACGTGGAAGGCGGCGGAGATCCGGGGGAGAACCCCGCCTTCAGCGAGGAGCGGTTCAGGCAGTTGAAGGAGCGTGAAAGAACGTGTCGATAAGCGAGCTTGTGTCCGGAATGGACAGGGCAGAGGTCGAGCTTCTGGCGGGCGAGATCCTGGCAAGGCTCGAGGGCAGGACCGTTTCCGCAAACGTGGAAGTTCCCGGAGAAGAGGAGAAAAGAAAAAGAGCTGCGCAGCTTTTGGAGACGCTGCGGACAGGCGCGTCTGCACAGCTGGGACAGCCGGAGACGGAACGCGGAAACAGGACGGAGGCGCCGGAGCGCGAGGTTTATCTCTCCCTCCGGCGCGAGGCCCCGGAGGAGCGCGGGACGGCGAGTGAACGAAAAGCGCCGTCTTACGGACAGCGGGCCTCCGGCCGCGAAAGCGGCGATATGCAGAGCATATCGGACTTTTTTATGAGGGACAGCCGGAGATATGATTCCGGATTTGAGAGATATTAAGAGCAAATTGCTGATTAACGGAGGTGATGCGCCTTGAAGCTTGCGCCAATGAGGTTCAAGGAATATGTATGGCCGCACAACCCAAGGGTATACAGCATCGAATACAGACGGCGAGTTGTTTCCCACGCGGTGCCGTTCGGGCTGTATGTCCTTCAGAACATGGGACGGAACAACCGTATCTTTAAGGGAGAGGGCGAATTCGCGGGAGAGGGGGCCTACGATGAGTTCAGGAAGCTGGCGACGGTGTTTTACGGCACAAAGCCCGGCCTTCTTGTGCACCCGCTCTGGCAGGAGGCCCGATGCTACTTTGTATCGCTTGAGCTTTTGCAGGAACCGCGTGAGGACTACGTCAGCTACGGATTTGAATTCTGGGAGTGCTATGACGGATATGATGCGGAGCTCAGGCAGATTGCCGAGCCGGAAAAGGAGGAAACGGCGGCCGCAGAGGAGCAATATTACACCGTTGTTTACGGAGACTGCCTTTACACCATCGCACAGAGGCACGGACTTTCGCTGACGGAGCTTATCGCGCTGAATCCGCAGCTGCGCAGTACGAGCATGATCTATCCCGGCGACAGGATAAGGGTGGCGTGATATGACGGGGTATATTACGGGTTATGACGGCGGAAAATACGAGCTGCCCGTTCTGTTGAGCTGGGACATATCCTACGGTTTCGGCACACCCTGCGACGCGTTTGAG
>CAKSWM010000008.1 GCA_934511545.1 uncultured Oscillospiraceae bacterium
ACGCAGTCCCATCTGCACCGCCATCTGGAGAGAGCGGACATCGGAGGTCGTCCTCGTTATCAGGGACGCGGCAGAGAATCTGTCAACGTCTGCAAACGAAAACTTCTGCATATGATGGAACATTCTGACGCGCAGATTCGAACCTACGCCGTTTGACGCTGTTGCGGCATGATACGCGCTGGCAAAGCTGCACACGGCGGAAACAAGCGTCAGCACGACCATCAGCACGCCGCACTGTAAAATATATCCCTTGTCGGAGTTTTTGACTCCGATATCGACGATGTTTGACATGATCGAGGGCAGTATCAGTCCGATTATGGTCTCGATCAATATCAGCGTCGGAGTCAATATGATGGATTTAATGTATCCTTTTGCGTTTTGGGTGATTAACTTCAGCAAGTTGAGGCCTCCTTCTGCGCTTTGTTTGCACTTTCTGTAAGTTTTCTTAGGTTCTCTGTCATGCGGACAAAAAACGACGAGATAAGCGCGATCTCATCGTCGGAAAATCCAAGATACATTCCCTCATCGACCTTGTCAAGAGCCCGGCGGCAGCTCTTTGCGATCTCGCGGCCCTTGTCGGTTATCTCGATACGGTTCTTTCTCATGTCCGACACATCCGAGAATTTTTCCACATATCCCTGCCGTTCAAGCGACTTGATCGACATCGTGACCGTGGTCGGGGAAAGATTCAGCTCGTCGGCAAGATCCCGCTGAGTCGGATTGATACCATCGTCGCTCTGCGCCTCCAGAACGAACAGCAGCAGGGGCTGGCCGATATTCAGGCCCTGTTCCATAAAAACCGAGGACGTCGCCAGTTCATGCATACGCTTCAGATCGCGGTAAAGCCATTTCGGCTCTTTGGGATCGAAGTGACACTCCTGCATTTCAAATGTTGCCCCCTTTCGGAAGAAAATAAATTTGCATTAAAATATTTTGCACCTAAATTGTTCGTGTGCAAACGATTTTTGCAATAATACTACTTTTATAAAAAAATGTCAACAGTCTTTTTCAAATATCTGGACAGCGTCGTCCCGGTCCAGCGCTTAAGATTTTGCATGGAATATTTGCCGCCGCTTCCCCGTATGATTCACTGAAGCGAAGGGAGGCTGATATGGATTGACACAGACTGGCTATACAGACGCGGCGGCAGTGCTTCCGGACGAGCTGAGATCGCGCGCAAAGCAGATGGAAAGGCAATGGTCGGGACTTGCGGAAGAATTTCGCCTGCGCGCGGGGCGCGACGCTTCCGTGCTGCTGCCGGACGGCGAGCACACCATGCTCCCTAACCGTCCGGTCAGCGTTTCCGATCTGCACACCGTTCTCGAGAGGGCGACGGGTGCCTCTCTCCACTCGGCCTACGAAAACCTTCGTTCCGGCTTTGTCACGACCCGGACAGGCTGCCGCGTCGGCGTCTGCGGAAGCGCGGTGTGTCAGGGCGATTCGGTCAAAACCATAAGGGACTTCTCCTCGCTGTCCATACGCATTCCCCGCCAGTGCTTCGGCGCGGCGGACAGTGTATACGACAGGCTGCCGCACTCTCCGTTTCCCTCCGTGCTTCTCATTTCTCCGCCCGGAGGGGGCAAAACGACGCTCCTGCGCGAGCTGATACGCCGGTTGTCCGAGGACGGACACCGGGTCTGTCTTGCCGATGAACGCGGCGAGGTCGCGGCGGTATGTGAGGGCGTGCCCCGGTTCGACGTAGGCCCCTGCACGGATGTACTGACCGGAGGCATAAAGGCCGTGAGCGCCGTTATGCTCATACGCTCAATGTCCCCCCAGATACTCGCGCTGGACGAAATAACCGCGCCCGGGGATGTGGAAGCCTGCATCACGGCGGCAAACTGCGGCGTCGGCATTCTCGCCTCCGCGCACGCCTCGGCGCTGTCCGACCTCGGGACGAGGCCTCTTTACCGCCGTCTGCTCGAGCAGGGCATATTTACGCATGCTGTCATGATACATAACCGTGGACGTTCACGCACATATGATGTGGAGGCCCTCACATGAGGGGGCTGTGCGCGCTTGTGATCATAGTCTGCTCCTCGCTCTGCGGCTTCGGCAAGGTCCTGTCCCTGAAAAACCGCACGGCACAGCTTGCGGATATTCTGACCGGCCTTGAGCTCCTGAAAAGTGAGATCGGACAGAGGCAGACGCCCATGCCGGAGCTTGCAAAAACGCTCTCGCAAAGCGCCGCCGGCATTTCGCGCGAGCTGTTTTCAAATCTCAATGTGCTTATGCCCGTTATCGACACGCTCGGCTTTGCGGAAATATGGCGCAAGTCCGTTTCCGTCCTGCCGCTGAGAGACGGGGAGCGTGCGGCTCTGGAACGGCTCGGAACGACGCTGGGACGCTATGACGCGCAGTCACAGTGCCGGGAAATAGACGCCTGCATGACCCGCTTTGAGGCCTTTGAACGCGCTGCCGACGCCGAATACCGCAAAAACGGCAGATTGTATGCAGGTCTGGGGCTGACTCTCGGATTCATGATCGCCGTATTGGCAATATAGCTATTATCTTTTAAAGATACCGTTCGCCTAACTATATCTGTTTTGTCGGAGAAAAAATCATGGAAGTTGATCTCGTTTTCAAAGTCGCGGCGATAGGCATACTTGTCGCCGTTCTGAACATTCTGCTCTCCCGGTCGGGCCGGGACGAGCAGGCCCTGATGGTGACGCTCGCCGGGCTCGTCTGCGTTCTGGTGATCGTTGTGCAGGAGATAAGCGACCTGTTTTCGCTTATCAAGTCGCTTTTCGGACTATGAGCCATGGAGATTCTTACACGCGCGGCGGCCGTCGCCGCGGCCGGCTGCGTTCTTGCGCTGGTCATAAAAAAGAGCAATCCCGAGTTTTCCCTTCTGCTGTCCATTGTGATCGCTGCGGGCGTGACGGCGCTGGCTTTTTCGCTGCTGGAAAACGTGATGGAGCTGATAGAGCTTGCCTGCTCGACCTCGGGCCTGAGCAGCGCCATCGTCTCTCCGGTGATCAAGTGCATAGGGCTGGGCTGCATAACAAGGCTGGGCTGCGATCTCTGCAAAGATGCCGGCCAATCCGCCGCGGCTTCCGCGCTGGAGCTCGTCGGCTGTGCTGCCGCGCTGTGCACGGCGCTGCCGCTTTTTCGCTCGCTCATCTCCATGATAGAGCGTATCGCCTGACGGCTGTTTTTATTTTTCTTCTTCTTTTCCTGCCCTCCTCCGCCTCTGCGGTCAGCCGGGAGGAGACAGAGGCTTTCGGCATCGGCTCGGTCGAGGCCGAAGCCCCGCCGCAGGTCGGCGAGATCCTCGGGGACGTATCCGTCACCGACGCGCTCGAGCCTGAAGGTCTGCTCTCAAAGATCTGGGACAACATAACAGCCGGCTTTTCCGCCCATGTGAAAAAGGCCGCGCACAGCGCGGTCATCATAGTTATCGTGGTGCTCCTCTGCGCCATGGCAGGCACGATGTATCAGGGGTCCGTTCCCGACCTCGTCCCTCTCGGAGGCACGCTCGCCGTTTCTGCCGTCGCCGTCGGGGACATGAATTCGCTGTTCGGCCTGGGCACGGAAATGCTGGCCTCTCTGACGGACTTCTCGCGCGTCCTGATGCCCAGTCTCGCAGCTGCCGCCTCCGCCTCCGGCGCGGTCAGCTCCGCCGCGGCAAAATATGCCGCCGTCACTCTGTTTATGGACATCCTTATGAGCGTATCGCAAAACGTCATAATGCCGCTCATCTATGCCTATGTGGCGCTGATAATCGCAAACGCCGCAATGGGAAACGGTGCTCTGGCCGGAACAGCCTCGCTGCTCAAGTGGCTGTGCGTGACCTCCATGACTATACTGGTCATCGTCTTTGCCGGATATCTGAGCATAACCGGCGTCATCTCCGGCTCGGCGGACGCAGTCGCCACCCGTGTTGCAAAGACAACGATGTCCACGCTGCTTCCCGTTGTCGGCAGCATAATATCGGACGCCGCCGGTACGGTCGTTGTCGGCGCCGGACTTTTAAGAAACGCCGTCGGCGTTTTCGGCATGATCTGCGTTCTGTGCGGCTGTGCCGCGCCCTTTGTAAAGCTCGGGATACAGTATCTGCTGTATAAGGCGGCGGGCGGTCTGTCCTGCGCCTTTGCCGACGGACGCCTCACCGGCCTGATAAGCGGCATCGGCACGGCTTTCGGGATGGTGCTGTCACTGGTCGGAGCCGGCGCGATCATGATGTTTTTCTCCCTCATTTCGTTTATGAAGGCGGTGACCGGAGCATGAGCGCCGCAGTTTCGGATTGGATACGCACAGTCGCGGGAGCTTCGCTTCTGTGCTGCTGCGCAATGTATCTCTGCCCAAAGGGCAGGGTGCGCGATGCGCTGCGAATCGTGTGCGGAGTTGTTCTCGCGCTGGCGCTGATAAGCCCCGTGGTGGAGTTTGACTTCCGCTCATACAGCGAAAGCCTGGCCGAATACCGGGCACAGGCCGAGGATATAAACGCCATGGCGGACGAGGCTTACAGCAGCCTGACAAGATCGGTCATAGAGCGGGAATACGCGGCATATATTTCTGACAAAGCCACCGAACAGGGACTTGCGCTGTCCTCCGTCACCGTCGGAGTCGAATGGGGCGGCGGCGGAGTCTGGTATCCCACGGAGGCTCATATATCCGGCCCGGAGCGGGCAAAAACGGCGCTCGCGCCCGTTATCGAAAGCGAACTCGGCATACCGGAAGAAAGGCAGTACTGGAACGATGATGAAGCTTGATTTCACCAAGATCACAAAAAGCAAATATCTGATCCCTGTGCTTCTGGCGGCTCTGGCTCTGCTTCTTCTGCTGCCGCGAAATTCCGGCTCCGGCGCGGACGAAAGCTCCCCGGTCTCTCCGGTCTTCGACGTTGCCGCAGAGCAGGAACGGCTCGAACAGACGCTCTCGCTCATAAACGGCGCGGGAAGGGTCCGTGTCCTGCTGTCCGTCTCCGCCACGGGCGAGCATGTTTTCGCCGAAAACGGCGACGAGCTGGCGGTCATCTCCATGGGCAGCGGGCAGGAACAGGCCGTTGAGCTTTACGCGCGGAGCGCCGAGTATCTTGGCGCCGTCGTCGTGTGCGAGGGCGCAGAGAAAGCGGAGGTGAGACTGGCTCTTACAAAGGCTGTTGCGTCGTTCACAGGACTTGGCAGCGACAAAATAACGATACTGGATATGGAATAAAATTAAGGAGGAAAGCAATGAAAAACCTTAAAAGAAACATCGTCATCATAACCGTGCTGCTGTTTGTTTGCGCTGCCGTTTATCTGAACTGGTCGTATAACAAAGAGTGGGGCGAGGCCGATGAGGCAATGGTAGCCGCCGAAGACGCCGCAATGGCCGCCGCGAACGCGGAATACGCCGCTTCGCTCGAGGACGAGTTGACGGCCGGGACATCCGAAGGCGATGATATAGCCGTTTCGGATTACTTTGCCCAGGCACGCCTGACACGCCAGCAGTCGCGCGATGAGGCACTGAGCCTGCTGGAGACCGCCGCCTCGGCTGAGACCGCCTCTCAGGAGGTCATCGACTCGGCAATGGATGAAATATCCGTCATGGCCGCATGGTCGATGCAGGAGAGCCAGATCGAAAACCTTCTCATCGCAAAGGACTTTGCCGACTGCGTTGTTTTCATTTCCGATGACGGAGTAACGGTCGCGGTCCCCGCTCCGGCAGAAGGACTGAGTCAGGCAACCGTAGCGCGCATAACCGAGACCATCACCAGCGAAACGGATTATACCGCTTCCCAGCTTCAGGTCATTGAGATCAAGGGTTAACATTTCTTTGCAAAAAAGTCCCGTTCCTTCGCGGAACGGGACTTATACCTATTTAATGTTATATAATCTCTTTCCGTTCTCCCGGGTCATGTCCGCAACGGTCTGTGCGTCAAGGCCCTTGACCTCTGCGATCTTTTCGATCACCAGAGGCAGATAGCGGGAATCACAGCGCCTGCCCCGATTGGGCACCGGCGCAAGATATGGCGAATCGGTCTCAACAACGATACGGTCGTTCGGGCAGACGGCAATGGACTCCAGCGCGCGGCGCGCGTTCTTGAACGTGATCGCACCCGTAAAACCGAGATACCAGCCCCGCTTTACGATCTCCTTTGCCATCTCCGCGCTGCCGGAATAGCAGTGGACAACGCCGCGCACCTCCGGAAACGACGCTATCATCTCCATCGTGTCGGCATGTGCGTCGCGGTCGTGGACGGATACGGGAAGCCCCAGCTCCCGCGCAAGCTCCATCTGCCGCGCCATCACCTGTTTCTGCACCTCGGCTGGCGCTCCGTCGTCATAGTGATAATCCAGCCCTATTTCTCCAATGGCAACGACCTTTTTGTTCAGCGCCCAGGCTCTTATCAGTCCGGGACTGTTTTCGTCAAAAGCTTCAGCGTTCTCGGGATGCCAGCCGACGCCGGCATAAAAATGGTCAAAGCGCCCGGCAAAACCAACAGCCGCTTCGGAGCTTTCTCTGTCGCAGCCGGGGTTCATGACATACGCTATGCCGGAATCCGCAAGCGCACAGATGACCTCCTCGCGGTCGGGGTCAAACGCATGATCGTCATAGTGCGCGTGGGTGTCAAAAATACCGTTAATCACCGTTTTCCTCCTCCGCCTGGCGCATGAACTCGTCAAGCATTTCCTGCGTTACGATATCGGAGCCGGTATCCTTCGGCGTTTTCGGCATATTTTTCCCGCTGCTGACCACTGCCGTGATTATGAGCGCCGCAATTATTATGACCGCCGCCGCAATAAGCACGGCAAGCGTTTTTTTGCCTTTTTTATTCATCCTGAGAATTCTTCCCTTCAATATTGTAATTGCACACCATTCCCCAAAATATCCACATCAGGGGAGCGGTTATGCAGAGTCCAAGTCCGAAAAACGCCTGTACCCAATAGCAGATCAGGCCAAGGCCGAACGCCGCGTATATACCGTCTCTGCGCCGGGTCAAAAGCCGTCCGGCCGTCAGCACCATGCAGCCGAGAAACGCCGCAAGGCCCAACACTCCGGTATTCATGAGCAGGCCGAGATATTCGTTGTGCGCGTTGTCCACATATACGGACAGCGTCCTGCCGGTCTCCGGCACATAGCGCGAAAACCGCATGTCCAGCCGCAGGGCCAGTGTGTCCGGGCCGCCGCCAAGGAGCGGACGCTCCGGGACCAGCGCGAGCACATTTTTCCATATCGCTATGCGGCTTGAGCCGAAGGAGTCGTTTATCTCCCCGTGCAGCACGCGCGACAGCTCATAGGCAGTCCCGCCCGACCACGGGATGAAATACAGTGCGGCAAAACCGGCGGCGACGGCAGCGCCCTCCAGGACCAGTATCGTCCGCAGGTATCCGCGTCCGTCTGAACGGGGCGCGCCCGGGCGCTTCAACATCCCATACGCCGCGAACGATAATACAGCCGCCAGAAAGGCCGGAAGCGCTTTGGCAGATTCAAAATCAAATGCCGCGCTTCGGTTTTCATAGCTGCACTCAAACCCCAGCGCGAGCCCGGCCGCAAGGCAGATCACGGTAAGCGCCGCCGCTGTGCGGCACAGCCGCTCCCGCGAGGTTATCAGCACGGGCGCCGCGCAGAGCGCGCAGGCGCAGAGGGCCACGGCACCTCCGGCGACGCCGGAGGCCGTCAGCACAAAGACGGCCGGAAACACCGGAACGGCAAACAGCCACGGTCTTTTCCCCTCCCCCAATATGAACAGGGCGGAGAAAAGCGGGATGCAGAGGCACAGATACGCGCTGAGCAGGTTCGTGTTGCCGATCGTTCCGAGAAACTCGCCGGTGTAAAACGTGCCGTGGTCATAGTATGACATACCGGACGGAAACAGCTTCAATACGTCAGCATCCAGAAGCTGGAGCACGGCGACGGCGCAGCACAGCGTGCAGGATATGCCCAGCGCCGCGGCATGGGCAGGACGCAGCCTTGCATAACGGGCGCAGCCGAGGAATATCCCGCCATACAGCAAAAGAGACGCAAGCCCGTCGTACCGTCCCGCTCCGAAAAAGACGCTCTCCCGGAACGGACTGAAAACCGCGGACAGGCAGCACACCGTCATGAACACGATAACGGCAATCGACGGAGCATCCGGATATACGATCCCGTCTTTTCGCCTTATAACGGAAAATACTCCGTATGCCGCTGTGAGCAGCAGCCAGGCGCAGGTCGCGCAGACAAAGAACATATACTTTGAAAGTGTTATCGACCTGTATCCGGACATGCCTGTGAACAGCGGAAAGACGAGCAGCATGATAAGAATATACTTATCCGTAAGCCATACGGCAAAGCTCTGTCTCTCCGTTTTCATTTCCAGCCTCCCGATAAAACCGAATCGGCTTAGTATTATAGCAGATTCGGTCCGAGGTGTAAAGACGGGCCGCGCCGCAATGCAAAAAACAGCAGCAAAAATGCCGAACAGGCTCATTTTGGTGCGTTTTTTGCAACATTCTGTGCAGTGTTGCAATTTCTATGACATCGCCGGGAAGATATGCCCTTGACGTATAACGATAAAAGGTTCTATATTATGTATATATCACTTTGCACAATTTTTCGGTAAAAACATCACAATTTTTTACAACTTTGTGCATTAACCTGTGTCAGGCCGCCGGGAATCGCCCCCACGCTTCCCGTCAGGCTGACCTCTCAGAAAGGCGGTAGTTAATTTGAACAGCAAAACGCCTGTCATCGAGCTGCGCGGCATATCAAAAAGCTTTCCGGGCGTCAAAGCTCTCAGCGGAGTGGACTTTGACATCTATCCCGGCGAGCTGCATGCGATTTGCGGAGAAAACGGCGCGGGCAAGTCAACTCTTATCAAAGTCATGACCGGAGCCCATACTCCGGACGAAGGCAGCATCCTTGTAAACGGGGAGGCCGTCAGCTTCTCCAGTCCGCAGCAGGCTCTGTCAATGGGCATCGCCTGCATATATCAGGAGCTTTCGATCGTACCCCAGCTGGATGTTGCAAAAAACATCTTCCTCGGCAACATGTTCACCAAAGGTAAGACCGGCTTTCTGGACAAGAAGCGCCTTTACAGGGACGCTGCGGAGATCCTTCACGACCACATCAAGCTCAACATCGACCCCCACGAGATAGCCGGACGGCTTTCCGTTGCGCAGCAGCAGATGGTCGAGATCGGCCGTGCATTGACGCGCCAGGCAAAGGTCATCATCATGGATGAGCCCACCTCGTCCCTCTCGGACAAAGAGGTAGAAACACTCTTTGAGCTCATCCGTATGCTGAAAGCGGACGGCATCGCCATCATCTACATAAGCCACAAGCTCGACGAGGTCATGCAGCTGTCCGACCGCATAACCATACTGCGCGACGGACAGAGGATCAAAACCGTAAACACGACCGACACCACCAAGGAACGGCTCATTTCCGACATGCTCGGGCGCGAGCTGAGCAACATGTACAACAAGCAGCCCGCCGAGATCGGCGGCACGGTGCTCGAGGTCAACAGCCTTACGCGCAGCGGCGTTTTCAGCGACATATCCTTCTCCGTCAAAAGCGGAGAGATCGTCGGCTTTTTCGGCCTTGTCGGCGCGGGCAGGACGGAGATCATGCGCGCCATATTCGGCATGGACCGCTACGACAGCGGGGAGGTCATCCTCGGCGGCGAAAAGCTGCGCGGCAGAAGCCCGTCGCGGGCAATACGCAGCGGCATCGGCTTCGCAACGGAGGACAGAAAGAGCGAGGGGCTTGCCCTCCGGCTTTCCGTTCTGGCCAACATGACGATAGTCAAGCTCTCGCAGCTCAGCCGTTTCGGGGTCATCAGCCGGAAGAGACAGCGCAGAACGGCGGACGAATATGTCAGCTCCATCAGCATCAAAACGCCGTCCGTTGCCCAGCTCGTCGGCAATCTCTCCGGCGGAAACCAGCAGAAGGTCGTCGTCGCCAAGTGGCTGATGATGGAGCCCAGGGTCCTGATACTCGACGAGCCGACCCGCGGCATAGATGTCGGCTCCAAGAGCGAGATATACAGCCTTATCGTCCGGCTGGCCCAGCAGGGCGTCGCCGTTATCCTCGTCTCTTCTGAGATCGAAGAGATCCTCGGCATCTGCGACAAGGTGAACGTTATCCACGAGGGAAGGCTCGTTTCAACTCTCGACGCCGCGATCTCGTCCACTCACGACGTACTTACTTCCGCGTTTGGAGGTGTTTCACAATGACTGAAAAAAACGGCGGAGCAAAAAAGGTCTGGCACGCCATTAAAAACACGGACGGCATGCTCATCCTTCTGATACTCATCGTCTATTGCGTGCTCGTCTCCGTATTTGGCCCGATGATCAACTCCAACGCCGCAAACACCGGCGTGTTTCTGACATGGAGCAATGTCATAATGACGCTGCGCCAGAACGCCGCCTTCGGCATAATCGCCTGCTCGATGACGCTGGTCATCATCACCGGCAATATCGACCTTTCGGTCGGCTCGATCTATACTCTGTGCGCCTGCGTCTGCGCGAAGAACCTTCAAAACGGTTTTGCCGCGGCGGTCCTCATGCCGCTTGCCGCCGGCGCTCTCTGTGGCCTCGTCAACGGCGTGCTGATAAGCAGGCTGAAGCTCAACTCCTTTATAACCACGATAGCAACGATGTCCGTCATCGCCTCGCTGGCGATCCTTTATACGCAAAGCGGCATCCTGACGCCGACAAACAGCTCTCAGCAGGTCGTCAACGCCTTCAAGTTCATCGGACAGGGCAGGCTCTTCGGCGTTATCCCAATGCCGATACTCATCTTCTTCCTTGTGGCGCTCATATCCGGCTTTGTTCTTCGCCGCACGGTTTTCGGCGCACGGCTGTACTATCTCGGCGCGAACCCTCTCAGCGCAAAGTTCTCCGGTATCCGCACGGACAACACGCTGACGGCGACCTACGTCATCTCCGGACTGTGCTGCGGACTTGCCGCGCTGGTCACCGTCTCGAGAAACATGTCCGCCCAGGCTCAGATCGGCAACGGCATACAGATGGACATCATCCTCGCCGTCGTCCTCGGCGGCACCACGATCATGGGCGGCAAGGGCTCGATCATTGGTTCCGTGATCGGCATCCTGTTTATCGGCTTTCTGGGCAACGGGTTCACGTTCTTCGGCATCGACAACTCCTATACCCAGAATATCATCTCCGGCATCATCCTCATGATCGCGCTGAGCGCCGACATTCTTAACGAAAGGGGGGTCAGGCTGTGGAAAAGAAAACAGGCAAAGTGAGCGCGGTATTCTCCAGCAAAACGGCTCTCAAGCACACGCTGCTTGACAATACCTCTATTATAATCCTGCTTCTTCTCCTGTGCGTCTGCGTCTTCGGCGTCACCGGTTTCGCCACCGGCGCGACGCTCACTCAGCTGATACTCGAGATAAGCATCTATGGCCTCATCGCCGTCGGACTTTCCCTTGTCATGATGTCGGGCGCTATCGACCTTTCCGTCGGCTATCTGATGGGCACCTGCGCCGTCGTCCTCATCTCCGTTTACAACGCCAGCGGCAGCATCGCGCTCTCCATCGCCGCCGGGATCGTCACCGGCATCCTGCTCGGGTGCGTCAACGGTTTCTTTGTAACGGTGATCGGGATCAACCCACTGATCGCGACCATCGCCCTGTGTTACATCTACAACGGCGTTGTGCTCCGCTCCACGAACGAAAGCTCGCTGCGCGCGGCGGAACAGGGACTCAGAACGGCTGTCTATACCCGCGGCATCGGCGGCGTTCCGATACTGAACGCGACGGTCATAGGATTCATTCTGATCCTTGTCATACTGGGCGTTTTCCTGCGCAGGACAAAGCTCGGCAACGACCTCTTCGTCACCGGCGGCAACGCCGACGCCGGGCGCCTTTCCGGCATCGACCCGAAAAAGCATCTCTTCCTGGCATATGTTCTCTGCGGTGTCTGCTGCGCGGTCGCGGCGCTGTTCCTCTCCGCCCGTTTCGGCGGCGCAAGCTATACGCTCGGATCCGGAAAGGACGTTTTTGCGATCTCCGCCTGCGTTATCGGTGGCGTCAAGATGTCCGGCGGCTCGGGCAGCATGTCCAAGGTGCTCATCGGCGTTATCATCATGCGCCTTATAACCACCGCGATGAACTGTATGCTTATCCCCGCAGCTTGGACGGATTTTGTCTCCGGAGCCCTGCTGCTCGTTATCCTGATCCTCGACCGTGTAACCAAGGGCTTTGAAAGCGAGCTCTGACAGAATGTGACAGCCGCGCGGCGGCTGCATATATAAAGATGTTCTTCATTTAAGAAAGGATGAGTAAAATGAAAAGACTCAGCAGCATCATTTCCGTTCTCCTCGTTCTGGTAATGCTCCTTGCGCTGTGCGCCTGCGGCGGCGGCAAGAGCGAAGCCAAGTACAAGGTCGCCTACTCCTGCATAGCGGACGCCATCGCCCCCTTCCCCACGATCATGCGCACCGAGCTCCAGAAGCAGTGTGCCGATAAGGGCTGGGATTTCAGCTATCTCGCCGCCGAGGGCGACGTTGAGCTTCAGGCCGAACAGGTCTCACAGCTTCTCGCCCAGAACCCCGACGTGCTCCTCGTATGGGCCGGCGACGCCACACTGTCCCCGATGTATATCAGCGAGGCCAACGAAAAGGGCATTCCCGTCATCCTCATGATGTGCTCCATCCCCGAGGAATACCGCGATCAGGTCTACGGCTTCGTCGGAAGCGACATGTATCAGGTCTCCTATGAGCAGGGCAAGCGCATGGTCGAAAAATATGGCGCCGACTCCGAGCAGTTCATCGTCTGCGTCTCCGGCGTTGAGTCCCAGCAGGATTATCAGGATAAGCTCCGCGGCTTCACCGACGCCATTGCCGACACCAACTGGACCTTCATCGACCCGACCTACTGCCTGTCCAGCCGCGACACCGCCCACAGTGCAATGGAGACCTACATCGCCACCTACGGCGACGAGATCGATATCTGCCTCGGTTTTGACGACGACCTTACCATGGGCTGCATCAACGCCATCGAAGAAGCCGGAATGACCGGTAAGATCGACGTCTATTCCCAGATGGGCATGAAGGAAATGGTCAACGCCATCCGCGAGGGCAAGGCCGTCGAGACTCTGGCTCTCCCCGCCAGCTACAACGTTGCAAAGGTCGTTGAGGCCGTTGAGACCTGCCTGTCCGGCGCGGAGCCCGAGAGCTGGTTCTTCGCCGCCGACTATCTCTTTGTCACCAGCGAGAACTGCGACGAATACGAAGGCGATTTCTAAGACGTATTTTCTCTTATATCAAACTCAGGCTGACGGGAGTTCTGCTCCCGTCAGCTTTTGCCTGTAACGGTATTCACGGTCTGAACATAAATATATGTTTAGATACAAAGTATTGTAATACAGGGCTTTGTGTGCTAAACTGAAAGTTACTCTGCAAATCAAAAGGGGAAAACAATATGGTATATAACAACGTGCTCGAGGCTGTCGGGCACACTCCCATGATACGGCTGTCCCGTATGGTGCCGGAAAACAGCGCCGAGGTCCTTGTAAAATACGAAGGGCTTAATGTCGGCGGCTCGATAAAGACCCGCACGGCCTGGAACATGATCCTGGCCGGAGAAAAGGCCGGCGTTATAAAGCCCGATACGATAATCGTTGAGCCCACCAGCGGCAACCAGGGCATCGGGCTCGCTCTTGTCGGCGCCGTCCGCGGCTACAAGACCATCATAATCATGCCCGATTCCGTCAGTCAGGAGCGCCGCTTGCTGGTGCAGCACTACGGAGCGGAGGTAATGCTCATCCATGACGCCGGAAACATCGGCGACTGTATCGCCGAATGCCTCAGCACCGCGCTGCGCATGGC
This sequence comes from uncultured Oscillospiraceae bacterium, assembly GCA_934511545.1. GTDB lineage: Bacteria > Bacillota > Clostridia > Oscillospirales > Oscillospiraceae > CAKSXP01. The sequence goes on from CAKSWM010000008.1 coordinate 13,768, forward strand.
GGAGGAAGATCCCCGCGTATTTGTCCCCGAGCAGTTTTCCAACCCCAACAACCCGCTGGCACACAGGAATCACACCGCGCTTGAGATCATGGAACAGGTCGCCGGTCCTATCCACGGCTTCTGTTCCGGCATCGGCACCGGCGGCACCATATCCGGCATAGGCGAGGTGCTCCGGGCTCAGAATCCGGACATCGTGATCTGGGCGGTCGAACCCGAAAACGCCGCGATACTTTCCGGCGGCAGCATCGGCACCCATCTTCAGATGGGCATAGGAGACGGCATCGTTCCCGAAAATCTGAACAAACAGATCTATGACGACATCTATATCGCAACGGATGAAGAGGCCATAACCACGGCCAAGCAGCTGGCAAGCATGGAAGGGCTCATGTGCGGCATCTCCAGCGGCACAAACGTCGCCGCCGCGCTCAAGCTTGCCGCCAGACTCGGCCCCGGTAAGACCGTTGTCACTGTCCTTCCGGACACCGCCGAGCGCTATTTCAGCACTCCTCTCTTTGAAAATGACTGAGGGAAGCGTTTCACTTTTTCGCTGCCCTCTGTGCGGCGCCCCGCTCTCTGTTATGAGCGGGGCCTGCAAATGTCCGTCAGGGCACAGCTTTGACATCGCAAAAGAGGGTTATGTAAACCTTCTTCCCGCCAACCGCAAGCACTCCAAAGAGCCCGGGGATGACGCAGGCATGGCTCTGGCCCGCCGCGAGTTTCTTTCCGGCGGCAGCTATGCCCCGCTGGCCGGCACGCTGGCGGAGCTCTGCGTTGAGCTTGCCCCCGAAAAAGCCGTTATGATCGATTCCGGCTGCGGCGAGGGATATTACACGGCCCGGATACTCGCATCTCTCCAAAGTGCGGGAATTTCCGCCCGGGCAGCGGGCGTCGATCTGTCCAGACCCTCCGTCAGAAAAGCGGCAAAGCTCTGCCGTGATGCTGAATTTGCGATCGCCTCGGTATATCATCTTCCGATTTCGGACAAGTGTGCGGATATTCTCGTCAACTGCTTCTCGCCCCTCGCGATCGATGAATTCCGCCGGGTCATTCGCTCCGGAGGATACTATATTTATGTTGTTCCCGCCGCCGGACATTTGTGGGAGCTGAAGCAGGTCCTCTATGATTCTCCATATCCCAACGCCGAGGAGAACATTCTTTACGACGGCTTTGAATATGACCGGGTCGTTCCCGTCACGTTCAGTATGCTTCTCGAACAGCAAGCTCTTACTAACCTTTTTCGCATGACCCCATATTACTGGAAAACTCCGCAGGCGGGCGCAGAAAAGCTCGCTCAACTTGATAAACTGAAAATCACGGCGGACTTCCGCATACATGTTTTCCGCCGCAAATAGACTTAATTGATCAATCACTCGGAGGGACACAATGAGCTTTATTGAACTTCTGCTTGTCGGCGTCGGCCTTTCCATGGATGCCTTTGCCGTTTCGCTCTGTAAGGGCATGAACATGAGAAAGCTTGATTATCGCCGTTCGTTTTTCATTGCGTTGTTTTTCGGCGGTTTTCAGGCGATCATGCCGCTCATCGGCTGGATGCTCGGCACGCAGTTTGAAAAGTACATAACGCGCTTTGACCATTGGATAACCTTTATCCTGCTGGGCTTTATCGGCGGCAAAATGCTTTGGGACGCCATAAAGGGCGAAGAGCCGGACGACGATGACGACTGCCGCACGATCGGAAAAGCCTTCTTCATCGAGCTTACGATCCTCGCCGTCGCCACCAGCATCGATGCGCTGGCCGTCGGCATCACGCTCGCCCTGCTGCCGGGAACGAGCATCTGGCTGTCCATCAGCACGATCGGCGTCATTACCTTTATAATTTCCTTCTGCGGCGTTGTGATTGGCAACCGGTTCGGCGTCAAATTCCAGCGCGTCTCCCAGATCGCGGGCGGCGCGATCCTTATCCTGATCGGACTTAAGATACTGCTCGAGCACCTTGGCCTGTTTGTATTCTGAGCTATGAAAAACAGTTACCGCTTTTTCTTCAACCGGGAGTGCGAATACTTCCCCTGTCACAGCGGCGCGGATCCCGAACGCTTCAACTGTCTGTTC